>CAXIDO010000359.1:0-3157 GCA_964022745.1 uncultured Methyloligella sp.
TTACGTCACCGCGGCGGCTCATATCAATTTTAAAACCAGTAAGCTTGGATTGCTTCCACCCTAAAACCGTACCAAATTTGGCCTTTAAATCGATCCCCTTGGAAATTTCATTGTTTTTCCCACCATTCCCCACTTTACCAGTTCGTAAAATAGATTTTAAAAGACCACGCCCATCAAACGTTTTACCACCGGCAGAGATTTTCCAAATCTTCTTCTTATCCAAAACCCCTTCAACATGAATATTTGAGAGAACTTTGTAAGAGATATTCGGGAAAGAAAATGAAGTAACTTGATGCGCCTTATTCATTTCAATTTGGCCGCGTACAGTTAAATCTCGCCCATCAAGTTTCACATTTTGAAGAGACGTCGCACCAGATTTATTGGAGACAACATCAAGGTTTAAAGTCGCTGGCACACCAGAATCTTTTTGCCATCCCAAATGCTTCGCGCGAAGAGTAGCTTTACCTAAATCCGCCAACACATGAATATCAAAATCTTCATGTGTTTTTTCTTTAATAAGAATTTCAACAGGAACAGCACCAGCAACAAAAGAATTCACAGGAAGTCCCAGTTGATTCCTGTCAGCATCATCATAAGTCCCAGTAATTATTAACTGGTCAGCGTCTTTATCATTACCTTGGAATTTGCGGTCCCATTTTAATTTAGATGCAACGCCATTAATCAAGACATTACCATTGGCCTCAATATAGTTCCGGCCAAGATTAAATTTCACAACCCCATTACTAAGTTTAAATTTCCCAAACTGAGCTTTAAAGGAACTCAGCTTCATATCCCCATTAACAACAACATCTTTCGGGTCAACATCTTCCGCAAGAGGTAAGTTAATTTTCAACGCTCCGGTTAATTCACCATTTAAATATTCTGCATGATCACTAAGGGTGCTCTTTTGAGAAAACGGTTCTCGTTTTAAGAGCTGGTCCATAAATTTAGTGTTCGTTTTCAACTTAAATTCTATAATACCGTCCGGCCCTGTCGGCTCATAATCCGGGATCGTTAATTTGCCATCATTAAAATCAATTACACGCCCTTTTCCTAAAGAAGAACTCCCACGCTTCATCCTGGCAACAAGGCGTTTTCCTTGTATCTGTAAGCTAGCTCGTTTCGTCTTAATGATCATTGGGTCATCAAAAACAGTAAAAGCCAAGTCTTGAGCTTCTAAATCCATGGCCGGTAAAGCAAGGTCAGATTTTGCCTCACCAGCAAGAGGATCGCGTTGACCAAAGTCAGGAGCCTGCAATGCTAGGGAAGCATTCGTAATCAGCCCCGCCTTAACATTTTTAAAAACCCAATTTCGGCTCTCTTGATTAAACCCTTCAGGCCAAATAGATTTAAGTAAATTAGTTGTTACATTCCGAACCCGCCCACGAAGCACGGCAGGATATCCCAAAGATCCATCATGAGCTAAAATAATTTGTCCCGAACCAATTTTGGCACGAAATTCATCAATCACAACCGGAGCACGAGACCCAAACAAACGACCTGAAAAATTAAATTCATCTATGGTACTTCCATTCACATCAGAATAATCTGAAACAATCTGTCCTGAAGTTGAATAAAGTTGGAAACGCCAATCCGGAGATTCATTTTTCTGATTGTCACGCCAAACATCCCCCTTAAGAGAAATGTTGCCATTAGGATAAAACAATTCACCCTGCCGCAAAACAATGTGTTTTGCCCCCGGTTCCATGTCAAAAACAAACGCCCCACGAGTGATTGAAAATCGAGGGCCATCATCTCCCAAAATCCCTATGTAACCATCTGACAAGGCAACTTTTAAATTACCCGATGAAAGCCCATCATTTAAATCAATGCGTGCCGTCATATCACCAGAAACACCAAGCTGAACAGCACGCAAACTATCTAATACAGGTACAAGAGATGAAAGCTCAGAAGGAACAACATTTTGCAATCGTGTTTTCAAATCAACATAGTTTTCACCTTCTGTATGGGTGAAAGAAACCCAAAGCGCAGCACCAGGTGAAGTCACATGTTCAATAACACCATTACCAATAATTTTTTTATCGCCGGTCGGATCATATTGCAGTGAAAAAGTAGGAACCGTCCAAACATCGCCTTTATCACTTACCCCCTCATGCAACACAACTGAAGCATTCCGTACGCCAATATGAGAAAGAGGCAGTGTTAGTCTTAACTGCTTATGTGCTTTTGCAAGCCCCTCTTTTGCCAAATCACCTATACGGGCAAAATCAACCGGCATTCCATCATTATTAAGCGAGTCTGAAACTTCTTTTACTTCACGGTTATTGCGATTATTTCTCAAATCAGAGGCCGTAGCATCCTCTTTCTCCAGAGCACCTTTCCCCCGCCAAAACGTCCATTCACGTTGTTCATTCCTAACAAAATGTATTTCAGGAGAAAGAATATTAATACTACTCGGCTCCACTTGCCCAACCAGCAAAGGGAAAAATTTCAAACCAACACCTATCTCAGGTGTTGCAGCAATCTTACTTCCAGATACGTCACGCAAATCCAAATTCACAAGGCGAATAAAGAAGCCACCATTTTGCACATCTCTTTGTAACAAAGCGCTATCAATACGAACGGTACCACCGGTAAAAGCTGAAGATAAAGACGCCTCAATTGTCGATTTTAAAAAATTAACCGGTAAAGAACGATAACCCAGCGCATAATATGAGGCCGAAACCAAAGCCGCAGTGAAGAAAAAAAAGCCTAGGGCAAAAATTGAAGTTCGCCGAAATCCAGTTTGCGGTTTTTTTGATAATTTATCAGCACAAGCATCCCCGCAAATGAGAGCGCAATGCCCCACCATCGAAACCCAACGATGAATAGCCTCACCAGCTCTAAGAAACACAGACTTTTGAGAAAATTTATCCGCATTATGGAACTGATCGGCTTGCTCAACATTTACAGCTTCATGCTGAAACTGGCCTTGTGTAAAAGAAGAGTTTTCACCATTTTGATATGCCTCTTCATTAGGAAAACCATCAGAACGCACGCCATCATGCGTTCCAACTTGCATGCCTTGCTGCATCTCATGATTTAAAGGAAAATTTTCTTGAGAATGAGAAATCTGTTGATCAACAACTCCCCCGTTCTGTCCATCTTCAGTTTGTGAATGATCCACTTGAGACTGTCCGACGTGAGACTGCCCGAT
>CAXIDO010000360.1:0-3138 GCA_964022745.1 uncultured Methyloligella sp.
CCGAAAGATGCTTTCTAAGACATTGGAAATACTACGAGTTTGAGTTTTTGTTGCCTTCTTTAGTTTGTTGAATATGAGCGGTTTTATTAATTGGAGATTTTAAAATGACTGTCAGTGCTAATTTTGCCGCGAGTGCATATGCAAATACGATGAAGGTTGGTGAAGACCTGGCTAAGTCTGCCAAAACATCTGGTGCGGTTGAAGATACAGGTGAATTTTCAGATTTGGTTAAAAACGCTCTTTCCTCCGTTGCTGAGACGGGCCAAAAATCTGAGGTTGCTGCTACTAATGTGGCTTCCGGGCAAGGTAACCTAGTTGATTTGGTAACAACGATTGCGGAAACCGAGGTTGCTGTTCAAACATTGGTTACAACGCGGGACCGTGTTATTGGGGCTTACCGCGATATTATGAATATGCCAATTTAAGCCTAGGCTCATTGTAAAGAGTGACTAACCACTTTTAAGAGACTTCTTTGCTTTGATAAAATCTGAGTAAAACCTATAAAGAATCATCGCTCTTCTTTTTCTCACTTCTATAATGAGGCCTGATTTAACTCTTTCTTGGAAAAGAGATTTAGTGTTTGAATTTGTGAAGGATTAGACACATGACCGGTGCTGAAGTCATGGATATTGGACGTGAGGCGATTATTGTTCTCTTGAAAGTCTCTGGTCCTCCTATGTTAATTGGCCTTTTGGTTGGTGTGATTATTGCCCTCTTTCAAGCTCTTACTCAAATTCAAGAAATGACTTTGGTTTTCGTTCCTAAAATTGTTGCGATTTTTGTGACAATGCTGGTGGCAATGCCTTACATGGCAGCAACGCTTGGATCGTTTATGGAACGGGTGATGAGCCAAATTGCTGGTGGGTGACAAGTTAGCGGGTTTCAAGCTAGCAAGTTACAAGAAGGGCTTTTGCTAAATGACCTTTAGTCTTGAATATTTGCCCGCCACTGCATTTGCGGTGTTTCTCATTTTTTCTCGCATTGGGCCTTTGGTTATGATGCTGCCGGGCATTGGTGAAGCGAGTGTTCCTATGCGCTCTCGTCTGGCTTTTGCTGTGATGCTCACGCTTGTGCTTTATCCAGTTGTAGTTGGTAAGATTCCGCCGTTGCCAAGCTCTTTAACAGGCCTTATTGGGGCGAGCATGAAAGAGATGATCATTGGCTTTTCTTTTGGAGCGATTATCAAGATCTTATCTACTGGAATACAAGTTGCTGGTAATGTGATTGCCTTTCAGGCTGGTTTATCGTTTGCGATGACTGCCGACCCGACTACGGGGCGCTCAGATTCTGTTTTTTCTAGCTTTCTCATGATGTTAAGTACTGTGATGATTTTTGCTATGGACTTGCATCATCTGATTATCGCGGCGATGTATGATAGCTATATGATGTTTCCGCCGGGGGCTCCGTTTGAGATCGCGGTTTTTAGTGATGCTGCGCTTTTGACTGTCGCAAGCATTTTTAAAATTGGGGTGCAGTTATCAACGCCCTTTATAGTTTTTGGTCTGGTTTTCTTCTTAGGGCTTGGCATTTTGTCGCGTCTAATTCCGCAAATTCAAGTGTTCTTTATTGCTATGCCGGCCAATATTTATATTGGGACTTTGCTGTTTGTATTGCTCTTAAGTGCGATGATGAATTGGTATTTGAGTTATTATGAAGCGTCTATCGTGAACCTCATGAGATAGGGGACTTTAAAGATTATGCCTGATGAACCGGATGAGAGTGAAAAAACTGAAGACCCCAGTGAGAAAAAGCTGAAAGACGCTTTTGAAAAGGGCAATGTTGTAAAAAGTCAGGAAGTGAATAGCTGGTTTATGCTAACCGCTGCCACATTGGTTATCTTGATTTTTTCAAATGGTATGAGCACTGACCTTGCTCAAACGCTAAAATCATATTTAGAAAATGCCCATACCTATACCATGGAGGGGCGAGGCGGCAGCCTTTTCTTAAACTCTGTGATGTGGGCTGTTTTTGCAGCGATCGCTTTCCCCTTTCTTGTTTTTATAGTGGCAGCTTTGGCAGGCAATGTGGTGCAGCATGGTTTGTTGTTTCAAACGGAGACCATGACGCCTAAACTTTCTAAAATCTCTCCGCTTGCAGGGTTTAAACGTTTATTTTCAATGACATCACTGGTGAACTTCTTAAAAAGCCTGGTTAAATTGACCATTGTAACTTTGTTGATTGTTTTGGTGATGTGGCCTTCTCAAGATAGTCTTGAGGTGATGGTTTCTATGGATTTGGCTGCTCTCTTACCGCATGTGAAAGTTTTAAGCTTAAAAATTCTCGGTGCTGTTGTTGCGCTTTATTCTGTGGTGGCGATTGCTGATTATGCGTATCAGCGCCAACAATGGTGGAACAAGCTGAAGATGACCATGCAGGAAGTGAAAGATGAGTATAAACAACAGGAAGGTGATCCGATTGTTAAAGCTAAAATCCGGCAGATCAGGATGGAGCGTGGTCGTAAACGGATGATGGCTGCTGTGCCGGAGGCCTCTGTGGTCATCACCAACCCAACTCACTATGCGGTTGCTTTAAAATATGACAAAGCTATGCCTGCGCCTGTTTGTGTAGCGAAAGGGGTTGACGCTTTGGCTCTTAAAATTCGTGAAATTGCTGAAGAACATGAAATCCCGCGTGTGGAAAACAGACCTTTGGCGCGGGCTTTACATAGCGTTGTGGAAATTGATCAAGAGATCCCGCCAGAGCATTATAAGGCCGTGGCGGAGGTTATTGGCTTTGTTATGAGGCAAAAGAAGAAATAACACTTTAAATGTGTTTTAGTAATTGCCATGACGATTTGAATATATTGAGAATTTCTATGTTGATAGTTCACTAAAATCAATCGGTTGGGAAGTGCGAATCAGTTATTTTCTCAGCCATGAGTGAAGTGAATGTACCGTTGGAGCCTCACAAGCCTGATTTGGTGGAAGAGGATCGATTGCTTGCCATGATGTTTTGGCCTGGAAAATTTAGAACGATTGCGTGCCTTGGCCTGTTGGCTGTGGTGCTTTTTGCTGCGTTCTTCTTGCAAGAGTTCAACGTCGTTCTCGTTGGAATTCTGGGGCTATTGGCCACCATTGGTGTGTTTTTTTTTTTTTAATGATACGGCGACCACCGAGATCTACACTCACCATCAGAAGA
>CAXIDO010000361.1:0-3128 GCA_964022745.1 uncultured Methyloligella sp.
CCCATATCTCCAATCACTTCAGCATGATGTTCAGCGATTGATACAAAAATCATTATGCCAGTTCGCCCTGAGGTTGTATGCATCTCTTGTGCGGCAAATTGCTCTAATGCATGTGCATGGGCCCACTTTTTCTTCAATGTCGTTGGAACGATCCAATATCTGAACGGCCGAAAAGACAACAGAAGTGCTAGTGCGACAAAACAGATCAACTGTATGAAATAGATCTTTTCAGCAGACCAAATTAAAAATTGCCCCTCAGTATAGCGAGGAAGGTAAATCAAAATCAGAGGAATAAGCAAAGCTACGAAGGCAGCCAGAAACAAAGGCAGCAATCGATAACTGCCAGATTGTGCGGCAAGCACAGCAACAATCTCGCCACTCGTGCGTTTCTCTTGATCAATGATGGCTTCACTAATTTCTTTTGCATCATCTTTGTTCAACAAATACATCGATTTCTCCCAGAATCATAAACAGTCAGACAAGTAGCCCGCAAACTACCAACTACCTGAAGCGCCACCACCACCAAAACTTCCACCACCACCAGAAAATCCACCACTGCGAGGTCGGCGAAACCCACCAGTTCCACTCCATCCATCTGAGGATCCACCATAATCAGCAGGTACAATGACAACCCCGCCAGGCATACGCCCGCCAACTTGTCGGTCGCGTGCAAGTGAGCTAATGAGATAAATGAAAGGAACAAGCCAAAACGCAAAAAAGATAAATGGTAGTAGGGGATCAATCTTAGCAACTGGTTTTCGAGCTCGAAGCGCAACCTCTTCACCATTGCCAAGCAAACTCGCCTTAATATCCTCAACACCGGCAAAAATTCCCGCAACAAGGTTTCCCTTCTTAAAGTGAGGTAAAATGCGTCGTTGAATAATTAAACCCGCTAAGCTGTCCGGTAAATTTCCCTCAAGGCCGCGTCCAACTTCAATGCGCACTTGCCTCTCAGTCGGCGCAATGATCAACAAAACACCATTGTCTTTACCAGCCTGGCCAATCCCCCAATGACGCCCTAACTGACCCAAACTTTTTAACGTGACAACCACAATCTGATCTGTTGACTGCCCCTCAACTTCAGAGAGTTGTTTAGTAAGCCGTGCTTCATCTTCAGCCGAAATAATCTGTGCCTGGTCAACAACCCGGCCCGTTAATTTTGGAAAGTCAGGAGAAGCCGCAAAACCAATTTCAAACAACACAAACCAAATACATAGCGCTAACCCCAAAACGGATAGAACTGATCTATGAGTATTATGCTTGCAAATAATATTCAAAAATTTAAGCCTCAAAAACGCGCGGTTACAGGTAGGTAACCTAAAGTGCAACTAAAAAAGCGCGGTTGCAGCGACGGTTGCTTGTAGGCAACCTGAAGGAGCACAAAAAAGACAACCTAAAGCACAAAGAAAAAGGCTCCATGTTAATAGGAGCCTTTTTGAAAATCATTTAAAATTAACTTCAGGGACTTTGGTCTTTTCAGGAGCAACTGAAAATGTTTCCATCAATTCAGAATCCGGATAGACAAGTGATTTCCACCATCGCCCAGGGATGGTTTTTAACTCTGTATTATATTGTTTTACAGCGTCAATATAATCTCGCCGTGCAATAGCAATTCTATTTTCCGTACCCTCAAGTTGAGTTTGTAATGTTAAAAAGTTCTGACTTGATTTCAAATCAGGATAACTCTCAGAAACAGCAATCAAACGCCCAAGCGCACTGGAAAGCTGGCTTTGAATCTTTTGAAATTGCTGAAAAACTTCCGGGTTAGTCGTAATGTCTTTGGGCAATTGTAAACTCGTGGCTTTCGCCCGTGCTTCAACAACCTCTTTAAAGACTTTTTCCTCTTGAGCCGCAAACCCTTTAACCGTTTCAATCAAATTAGGGATTAATTCAGCCCGCCGTTGATATTGATTTAAAACATTACTCCAGGCAGCCTTAGCTTGCTCTTCTTTTGTTGGAATATTATTGATCCCACACCCGGAAAGACCAGCTACCCCTAAAAACAAGATCGTAAAATACAAAATCCTGATCAAACTGATCATTTTAGACATTAATGGCTCTCCCTTTCAGCTAAAAACGCCAATAACTGGTGTAATCAAAGCTGCACTATGATGCAAGTAGAGAATAAGGTCCTACCTATTTTTTGGTACAAATAAGCAACATTGAGGCCGCGAATAAAATATTTATGCCGAATACAGCAAAAAAACAAAGAAGGACCAATGAGGCCGCTTGACTTAAGAGTAAAACAAGTCGAATATAAAGACACAAAATGTTGTTATAACAATATTTTAAAGATTGAAGCTCTCCAGGAGAATTAATCTGAAACAGAACCTTCTAAAATACTTAAATCTGAGTATCGCAGAAATTCTTCAGTTTAACTAGCCTGGAAATATTTAATCTCGAATTTATCGAGCACGCCATAACAATCGTTAAGGCACTTGTTAAATTCAACTCGTAAAATTTATTTTACAACATCTAATGATGCAGGGGGGGTGGCACCATAAGGGTCTCCCCTAATTTTTTGAGTAAAGCTTAAGTAGCTTATTAATATGTGAGGGAGTGCGTATAATTATGTATATGCGTAGCGTTGCGCTAATAGTCGCAGCACTTGGGACAATCACACTAACTACAAATGCAAATGCAACATCGCGTTTGGATCGTGAGAGAACCCATAGAGCCGCACCAGCTTGTACTGTCCATCGGGTACAGCCAGTGCACTATCGTCAGGTTAAACGTAAAGTTCTAGTTTCTAGAGCAAGACGTGAAGTTCGGTACACACCAGCTGTTTACGGTTGGCAAGCTTCAAAACAGCTTGTTCGTCGTGGATGGACTGAAACAAGAGTTGTTCCAGCTAGACATCGTCTAAAAATGGAACGTGTTTTGGTAAGCAAAGCTTATGCAAAAACACATCACACACCAGCTCAGTATGCAACGCGCACTCATCGTGTGCTTGTTAAGCGCGGCTGGACTGAAACTCGTTCAACACCAGCAACATATGGCTGGAGGTCACAACGTGTTCTAGTGAAACGCGGATGGACTGAAACTCGCAAATCACCAGCTACATATGGCTGGAGATCACAGCGTGTTTTAGTGAAACGTGGTTGGACCGAAACTCGTTCTACACCAGC
>CAXIDO010000362.1:0-3125 GCA_964022745.1 uncultured Methyloligella sp.
ACGCAGACGGCCATGGTGACGGACAGGAAAAGAAAACGGCTTATGCTATTGAAGTCGAAGGCGACGATGCTGGCAAAAAAGAAAAAAAGGCTGAAGCTCCTAAAGCTCTAGACATCAAACCGCTTCTTGCGTCTGCCAGTGCTGAGCTTGGTGCTAAAATTGCCAAGAAATGTAAGGCTTGCCACACATTTGAAAAGGGCGGCAAAAATAAAGTTGGTCCTGCTCTTTATGAAGTTGTTAATCGTGACTTAGGTGGTGCTGCTGGCTATGCTTACTCTAGCGCTCTTAAGGAAAAGGGTGGCAAATGGGACTATGACGCGCTTGCAGCTTTCTTAAAATCTCCGAAAAAATTCCTACCTGGCACAAAAATGGCCTTTTCAGGTATTCGTAAAGACGAGCAATTGGCTAGCTTGATTATTTATCTAAGAAGCTTAAGCGATAACCCGGCAAAATTGCCATAATACCTCTCACGGGCTACTCCGCAGCTTCGCTGCGGGCCCTCCGAGGGGCGGTGCTAGGCACCGGACGCCTTTGGCGTCATGTCCCCCGGCCCTGGCGGGACCGGGCTCCTTCTTCGTAAAGTAGATTTTGTTTTTCTTTTTTAGTTGCGCTTTAGATTGCACTTTCTAATGTGCCTTCAGTTGCCCACTAACAACCGCGCTATAGCTCCGCTCTGGCTGATCTTTTTCATCCTCATGGTTAAAATTAACAAAACTTAATAAAGCCGCTATATTATCATTAAGATATAATTTAACAAAAATTAATAAAAAACGTGTCTGAAGTCTCATTTTCGGCATGTTTTTTGGTGCTCATAGTGAAAAGCTAAGACTGTTTTAGTTCATTTTTATGGAATTTTTGATCACCTTGGTTCAGGATTTTGTGATCTGAGCTGGTTTGAAGCTTTGAAATGCGACTATAGTCTTTCTATATGGGTTAAGCCGTTGCCATAGAGGAATTACAGCTATAGTCTCATTAGCATATTTTAAGAAATAAATGATAAGAGCTAATAAAAATAAATAATATCTATAAAGGGTGCGCATTTTGATTAAAAGATTATCGATCTCTGGTTTGTTTTTTGTCTCCTTTGGTTTTTCTGTTTTTTATTCATCAGCGCTTTTAGCTGACCCCTCTGATACCTCAGCAGAGGAACAATCTATTCAAAAGATGGAAGAACTCCCTGTTATTGTCCCAGCACAAATGACTGATGACGGTGAGGTTGAAGACGCTAAAACATCTACTGAGACCATGACAAAAACTGAGCAATTACCCGTTGTCGTTCCGGCGCAAATGGTAGAGCAAGAGGCCCCTTTAAAAACACAAGCAAAAACAGAAGACAAGCCAGAAGAAACGCCCATTGTTGAACAAACAACTGAAACAAAAGAAATAGCAGCTCCGAAAGACGCAATGGCTAGCAAGCGTCATTTTTCACTGACATTGACTGAAACACCTAAATATACTTCTAAATCTACACATTTTGATTATGTAAACCCCAATGCCCCTAAGGGCGGCGAAATGCGCTTACAGGCAACGGGAAGTTTTGATAGTCTAAATCCGTTTTCTATTAAAGGTATCTCCGGTGCCGGTGTTCGTCTTATTTATGATCAATTAATGCAAGAAAGTATTGATGAAGGTTCAATTCAATATTGTCATTTATGCGAATGGGTTAGCTACCCTTCTGACTATTCATCAGTAACGTTTAAACTTCGCCAAGGTCCTGCATTTCATGATGGCAAACCAATTACAGCTGAAGATGTCATGTTCTCTATGACTGAGCTTAAAAAAGCACATCCCAGTTATGGGCAATATTATAAGAATGTCACCCGTTCGGAGATCACTGGTCCCAACGAAGTGACATTCTACTTTGATAAGAAAAATAATCGCGAGCTTCCTTTTATTGTCGGTCAACTCTATGTTCTACCCAAACATTTTTGGACAGGCAAAAACGCAAAAGGAGAGCTGCGGGATTTAAGCAAAAAATCTCTTGAAATTCCATTAGGATCTGGCCCTTACAAAGTTGGTATTGTTAACCCAGGCAGAAATATTGAAGTCATCCGAGTAGATAACTATTGGGGTAAGGACCTTCTCACCTCAAAGGGGCAGAATAACTTCGATAAAATAAAGTATGAATATTTCAGGGACAGTTCTGTGGCTTTTGAAGCTTTCAAGGCCGATACCTTTGATTTTTATCGCGAAACTTCAGCAAAAAACTGGGCTCGAAACTATGGTTTCAAATCTCTAAAGACAGGACAAATCATTAAGAATAGTGATTATATTCTTGAGAACCCTCAAGGTATGCAAGCTTTTGTGTTTAATATCCGTAGAAAGAAATTTACGGACTTAAGAGTTAGAGAAGCTCTTTCCAGAGTTTATAATTTTGAATGGGCTGCGGAAAATTTATTTTTCAATCAATACAAACGCACAACCAGTTTTTTCCAGAATTCTGTTTTAGCAAGCTCTGGCAAACCAAGCGATAAAGAGTTAGCTATACTAGAACCACTAAAGACCGGTATCCCCGTTAAGGCTTTAACAGAAGAATATAAGCCATTTGTTCATGATGGTAACAAAGGCACTCGCAAGCAAATGCGTGAGGCTCGCAAGCTACTTGAGCAAGCCGGATGGACCATTCGCTCAGAAACAGTGAATGACAAAAATTGCGGGTTTGTTTGTTCTTGGATGATTAAACTTGGACTACAATCTGCAAAAAAAACCAACGTTTTAAGAAATGCATCAGGTGAGACACTTGATGTTGAATTCTTGATTAGACAGCCTGCGTTTCAAAAAGTGATTCTATCTTATGTCTCGAATTTGAAACAACTAGGTGTGCGCGCATCAATTCGTTTAGTTGACAGTCCTCAATACCAAAAACGCCTGGAGACATTTGATTACGATATGATCGTATCAAATTATGGTCAGTCAGATAGCCCTGGCAATGAACAGCGCTACTTCTGGGGTTCAGCTTCAGCTGATAAACCAGGCAGTAGAAATTATATTGGTATCAAAAACAAAGCGATTGATGCTTTAATTGATAAAATCATTTTTGCCAAAAATCGAGACGAGCTTGTTACCATCACCAAGGCGCTTGATCGTGTTTTATTATTCAACCACTATGTAGTTCCAAACTGGCA
>CAXIDO010000363.1:0-3123 GCA_964022745.1 uncultured Methyloligella sp.
TTTGGTGTGACGCCATCAAGGAATTTGAAACATTGAGGAAACCTTTTGATAATACAAAATTACTTAACACCATTCACCAATCATTGACGAACTAAATCCTATAACTGTTTTAAATATAATACTAAAAATAAATGGTCAGAGCCCAAATGGTAGACAATAAAAATGATAGCCATGTAGCTATAATAGAAGATGATCCAGATATCTCAGCCCTTTTGCAAACATCACTGCAGCAAGACGGTTTTCGCACATCGAGTTTTGGGAATGGAGCGTCTTTTTTAAGGGTTCTAGATAAAATCAAGCCAGATGTGTGTCTTGTTGATTTGGGATTGCCAGATCAAGACGGTATGAAATTAATGGATACCATTATCTCCTCAACCCAGGCTGCTACAATCATCATTTCAGGCCGGTCTGACGCAGACGAGAAGATAACTGCTCTAAAACTAGGGGCCGATGACTATGTTGTAAAACCCTTCGAGCCAAATGAAGTTGTTGCTAGAGTACACGCCGTATTGCGTAGAACAAGACGAACCATCAGCTCGGAAAAAACAAATGTCATCGCGGCTTTCGGGAATTGGGAAATAGATTTTAATACATATAAACTCAGTTGGGTCGGGGAAGCTGCTAGAGAAACACAAACAATTTATCTCTCTCATGGTGAAGCCGCGATTTTAAAGATTTTTGTCGATAACCCAAATCGGCTTCTTTCAAGGTCTCAAATCCTTGACCAGATTACAGATGATCCTGATTTAAACTTTGATCGAAGTGTAGATGTGAGAATTTCAAGGTTGCGCTCGAAACTCGAAGACGATCCAAGAAATCCTGTATTAATCAAAACCGTTTACGGTGCCGGTTATCTGTTCGTAAGTCAGGTTATCTGGAGTTAAGCCTTGTTGATAAAGCGTTTACCACCTGCGCTTTCAAACATCCTACATTTCTCCGATTAACTTCATACGCGCAGGTGTACGCCTACCGCTCCGGATAGCGCCTATGCTAATTCAACCTTTAAATATTGAAGAAAAAACTTATTGCCTCAATGACCGGTACGCCCATGGCTTTGTTACAACTGCTGACATCAAGCATGATAACAAATAGTCTTAGCCAAAGAATTGGAACAACAAAACCAAATTAATAACAAACAAAATTAATGAAACGGTCTTCCAAAAAGCGATTGGGTTTTTCTCAATTAATGGGATATGGCTTTCATTTAAAAATTTGGGATTAGGTTTGTAAAGGTCCTGTTCAAATTCTGAAAGGGTATCATACCGAAACGAAGGGTTGCGCCGAACAGCTTTGCGGAGCGTAGCAGAAATCCAATATGGAATATCATCACGGTGGTGATGGGCAAGGGTATGTTTTAACTTATCGACGGCCCCCTTCGTTGCAAACCCCTTCCCGAAAGGGAGTTTGTGGCACAGCATTTCATAAGCCAAAACACCAAGTGAATAGATGTCAGCTTTGTTGCTTGGTTTCACGCCCAAATGATATTCGGGCGCTGTATAATCAACCGTGCCGCGCATTTGTAAATCATCAGACCGTGTGATTTCCTCTAAACCCGCAACCCAGGTCGAGCCAAAGTCAACCAGTTTCACAACACCATTTTTATCAATCATGATATTGTCTGGCTTAAGGTCTTGATGCAGCATTTCTTTGCGATGAAAAGCGCGCAAACCTTTAGCAATTTGTACAATAATCTCACGAACTTCATGCACTGTTGGCTCAGGATTATCATTCATCCATTGAGCAAGCGTGATACCCTCAATATGTTCTGTTGTGTAATAAAGAGCACGCCTTTGCCCAGCAGGTTCAATCACTTTCACAACATGGTCCGAATTGAGCGAACGGCCAATCCATTCTTCCCGTGTAAAGTGCTCTATATATAAAGGGTCATCCTCAAAATTAACCGAAGGCGTTTTTAAAACAACGCGTTGCCCGGTAGATTCAATGGCAGCCAAATAAATCTGTGTTTTGTTACTTGCGTGTAATAGCTTGATGATCTCATAACCCTCAAACTTCGCACCTGGCTCAAGATCGGGAGGAAAGGGAAGGGAGGCCAAAATAGTCTGCCGAGAATTCGCATCGGCTTCACCAACTTTAGTCACCCTCACAATCTGGCAAGTCACATTGTCTTCGCTGCCATTCTCTATGGCGAGAAGAGAAAGGGCTTTCGCAGCATTGTTTAAATCATCTTCTTTTTTAATGGTTGAAGTGATCTCTTGTGAGCTAACAAAATCATGAATGCCATCCGTTGTGAAAATAAGAATGTCATCATCTCTAAGGGGGAGGGATTTATAATCGATCTCTAATTCAGGGTCGATCCCAAAAGCACGAGAAAGCACTTCCTCACTGCGAGAGAGCCGTGTGCGATGTTCATTGGTCAAAGGCTCAATAGAGCCTTGCCGTAAGAGCGAAATGCGACTGTCCCCCGCGTGAAAGATATAAGCAATACCCGACTTGAGAACCAAGCCAGAAAATGTGCTGACCATGCCTCGGTCAGATAAATATTGTGTTTGACCTTGTCCATAAAGCCAGCGGTTCGTTGCATTGAGCACACGTGCAACTGATGTCTGAACAGTCCAGCTGTCATGTGTGGAGTAATAATCCATCAAAAAGCTTTTAATACAGCTTTCACTGGCTTCCTTCGCCGCTTCACTAGTGCTCATGCCATCGGCAATCGCCATGGCAATTCCCTTGTTCATCAGCAATGGGGGCTCTGGCATAACAACACCGTATGAATCATCATTACGGTCCTTCAAGCCTTTGTCAGAATATTGGCCGATAGAAATTTCAGGAAGTCTCATTTAAATCGGTCTCCATTCTACCAAACCCCCAAAATCTATTGTGGGGAACAAAATAGCTTATTTGGAAAAAGGCCCGCATTCAATCAAAGTGCGGGCCTTCTTTCAGTTTATCGTAAATAAGCTATCTACATGTTAAGTGACATCAATCATCTGCACAGAGCCATCAGGCATCACTTCAGCCATCTGACCTTCAGGTTCTTTCAAGAAGAAGAACGTAATAATGAAGGTGAAAATAGCCGCTGCTGCAATCACAAGGAAGAAGATTTGCGGCTCAACAAATGAAAGCACAGTTAAGAAACAAACCGCTCCCACATTACCATAAGCC
>CAXIDO010000364.1:0-3123 GCA_964022745.1 uncultured Methyloligella sp.
AAACTTTTAACAGCGCCAAGTCCGTTTTGGCATCAACACCAAGAACTTTATCAACCTTAAGTTTTGTCCCATCGACAAAGTTCACAAAGATTTCATCAGCACCTTTAATCACGTGGTTATTCGTAACGATTAAACCACTTGTATCAATCACAAAACCCGAACCTAACGAACTCACCCGTTGAGCCCGATTATTTTTGTTATTTTCATCAAAGAAATCTTTGAAGAATTTTTCAAAAGGTAATCCCTTTGGCAATTGAGGAGGACGGCCCGGCGCCCCTCTTTTGTTAAATGCCGGCTTAACTTTCTGACTTGTTGAAATGTTCACAACCGCGTTTTGCAAACTATCAGCCAAATCAGCTAAAGTTCTATCTTGAGTACCCTTCGCATCTGCTCGTGCAATCATCATTGCAGACAAGAGAAACAACGTGATCCCAAAGAGAATAATTGCATCTCTTAAATAGCGAGAAAAGTGAGTATCTTTAGTCTGTGCAATGGCAACAGCTCTATTATTTTGTGAAGCACGCATTAAACGAGCCCTTTTTTCTTGTGCTGATAAATTTGAACGATTGCGAACCATCGCATTTCTCCTAAAATCGTACATATGAACGAACTTGAAAACTCTAGATTTGAAAGCAATAAGCGTCCCGCATCCATTCAACATGAGAAAATCTAAAATTGTTCATCAATCTAGCTAACTTCTTCAGCTCAACAAACAAACAAACAAACTCAGGTCTAATAAGTAAATAACAAGCAACTTAAGTGCAGCGAATAACTTACACCCAAAAAGCTAAAACTCAAAATTCGAAAAACTGAACTTTTAACGGCTCAATAACTTCATCTAAAAAGTAAACACTGCAAACACATTATATATAGGCCACGGAAACAAAGATACCAGATGTAAGTGCAATTATTCGTGTAAACCTTCACTTCATAGTGAGGGTATTTTAAGGCAAAACAAGAGATTAAGAAAAAACTTCATAAAGAATTTAAATTCGAGTTTGCTGTACAAAATAAATTATACCAACCCCAAACGCCAAAGACCCCACGCCAATATAACGCAGGGTCTGCTCATCAGTCTTTGAAATTTGCATGATAACTTTAGCGATTGTGTGTGGGAAAAGGCCCCATAAAAGCCCTTCAATAACAAAGGCAAAGCCAATCCCCATTACAAAATCAAGCATGAAATAACCAATTCAGACTATTCGCCACTTGGCTTATTAAAAAATCTGAAAAACTCAGATTTAGGTGTGATCACAAGCCGTGTATCACCAGAAGCCAGCCCTTTTTCATAAGCTTGCATAGAGCGATAGAAAGCAAAGAATTTCGGATCACGATTAAAGGCTTCAGCAAAAACGCTGTTGCGCTCGGCATCACCCTCACCACGAATAATCTCAGATTTCTTCGTAGCTTGCGCTTTAAGCTCAATCACAGTTCTGTCAGCTTCAGCACGAATTTTAATCGACTCTTCCTCACCTTCAGCGCGATATGTTGCAGCTTCCTGCTGACGTTCCCGCTTCATACGAGTATAAACATTTTGCTCCAATTGCTGCGGCAAGTCAGCACGTTTCAAACGCACATCAACAACATCAACACCAAAAGGCTGAACTTTATCCTTCACGATCTTGGTCACTTCAGCCATAAGGTCTTTACGTTTATCTTTAACGATATCGTCAAGACTAGCACCGGAAAGAACCTCACGGAATGACGCGTTCACAAAGTCAAACAGACGGCTGTCAAATTGCAAACGAGATCCAATATTTTGATAAAACTTCAGCGGCTCAGTGATTTTATAACGAGCAAACGCATCAATAATAATCCGTTTTTTACCCGCGATCAAAATCTCACGTGAAGGAACGTCAACTTCCAAAAGCTTTTTGTCAAAATAAACAACATTTTGAACAAAAGGAATTTTGAAATGGAGCCCTGGTTCAGAAATTTCTTTCTGCACAGAACCAAGTTGTAAAACCATCGCCCGCTCAGTTTGATGAACGGTGAACAAAGAAAAATAGGCAAGAACTCCAGCAGCTATGCCAAGAACAACCAAAAAGCTTAAAAATGCACGCATTAGATCTCTCCCTATCTTGCTGGTTTCTTGTTTAATTCATTTAATGGAAGGTAGGGAACAACGCCGCCAGACTTACCATCATTATCTAAAATAATTTTATCAGTACCAGAGAAAACCCGCTCCATCATTTCAATATAAAGCCGCTCCCTCGTCACTTCAGGGGCCTTCTTATATTCAGTGTAAATTGATTTAAAGCGAGCCGCCTCACCTTGCGCTTCAGCTACAATACGAGATTTGTAAGCTTCAGCCTTTTGAGTAATACGAGAAGCTGCACCACGTGCTTCCGGCACGACCTTATTAATATAAGCTCTGGCTTCTTGAATGAGGCGCTCTTTATCTTGTTTCGCCGCTTCCACATCGTTCACAGCTTTAATAACTTCATTTGGTACGTCAGGCTTGCCAATAACAACCTCCCGAACATTAATACCAGAGTCATATTCATCCAAAGTTTGCTGCATTGAAGTTTGAACCTGATCTTGGTTCTCGGCAAAGTTTTGGTTCAAAACTTCATTCAAAGTCTTCTTACCAACAACTTCACGCATCGCACTTTCAGCCACTTCTCTAACGGTCTTAGCTGGATGCTCCACATTAAAGAGGAACTTTTTCGCGTCTTTAATATTCCACTGAATGGTAAATTGAACATCAACAATGTTGTTATCACCAGTGAGCATCATACTGGCATTACGATCTGTAGATGTATTGTTGCCAAATCCACGCCCAGCTGTAAAATCACGCGTACCGCCAATATTAATCTTTTGCGCGAATTGCGGACGAATTAAATAAACCTGTTCGACTGGGTTAGGAAAACGAAGGTGCAAACCTTCAGTTAATGTCCGATTATACTTACCAAACTGGGTCACGATACCAACTTGGTCAGGGTTTACCTTAACAGTAAAGGCCAACCACCCAACGATCGCAGCAAGTCCTGCGATGAAAAGAAAAAACAAAGGTCCGCTCGGACCACCGGATTTACCATCACCGCCACCAGGCATAGCCCGTTTCAAGCGATCTTGGCTCTTTTTAAAAAGCTCTTCAATATCTGGCTGCTGGCCGCCACC
>CAXIDO010000365.1:0-3115 GCA_964022745.1 uncultured Methyloligella sp.
TGACATTTTGACCTCTTAGTTCTTTTTTACGTTCTTTTTATCCCAAAACCGGTGACAACTTTTGGGCGGAGCGCTTTAACAATTGCCGCAAATCTGGCACACCAGGATGAAATATTCTCTTATCCCCGATGCATAACTTGCTTGAAGGGAACTGTTTACCGTAATGTTTGGGTTAGGGCAATAATTCGTTTGTCTAAGGGCTGTTTTTTTGAGGAATATGAATGAAAAAATTTCTTATATTACTATTGCTTGTCCTTGTTCTTTTGGCTTTAGGGACAGGCGCTGTTACGTACCGTTACCCTCATGTGATTGCAATTGCTGAAGAAGGCTTCCCGGCTAAAACCTGGCCTGCCAAGGGCATTTATGTGGATGTCGTCGGAAAAGCGCAACAATGGCCCCATAGTTTTAAAGCTGATGCCGCTCTTGATAATGAGTTTGGCCAGAAATTACAGCAACTAAACCTGGACAATGAAACTGATGCTTTGGTGGCTTATCATAAGGGCCGCCTGAAATATGCTTATTTTCGCCCGGGTTTTGATGAGAAAACACAGTTCAATTCATATTCTATGGCGAAGAGCCTGATTGGTTATTTGGTCTTAAAAGCCATAGATGATGGGGAGATTGATGGTCTTGATAGCCCCATTGGTACGTATTTGCTGGATTTAAAAGATGAAGGGTTGAAAAACCAAACAATTGAACGATTTTTAACGATGCGAAGCGGCCTTAAAATTGAAAAGAAAGGACCGCCCAAACCTTTGGCTAAAGACGCCAAACGGGGCCCCGATAAAGATGCTTCAAACCCGTTCACCCTTCTTGCGAAGATGCACATTGAGGGACTTCCCGGGATTGTTGACCAGTTAAAAATGCCCAAGGAGCCCTCTTCTGACTATCACTATCAGAATGTGAACACAGCACTTCTTGGCCTCATGCTGACCCGCATTTATAAACAACCCTTGAATGTTCTTTTATCGACAAAGATCTGGAAACCAGCCGGAGCCTCTCACGCGCATTGGCGGACTTACACAAATGAAGGCAGTGTAACTCCTTATTGCTGCTTGTTTGCGACGGTAGAAGATTGGGCGAAAATTGCTTACTTTCTTTCAAAAAATGGCATGACTATCGATCAAACAAACAAAACTGAAGAACCTCTAGACCTTGTACCGTTTCTACAATCTTCAAGTGTTATTAAATATATGATGCCAGAGCGCTTTAAAAAGGAAGATTTGCGCGAAGGTATTTATGGTCTACATGTGCGTCATGATATTCTTGATCGTCCGGGAGAAGCAATACAAGGGGCTTTTACCTATTTTGTTGGGCACGGGGGGCAGCTTGTCTATTTATTGCCTGAGCATGATTTGGTGATTGTCCGGTTTGGACGCAAACATACATTGCTTCACTCAACGGTTTATTATCTCTGGCGGATTATAAAGGCGGAAAAATCGGCTTCTTAATACAGCGGTTGTTTCTCAGGAAAATGGGATCTTTAAGAAAACTCTCTTGTAAGTAAAAAGTCTCTTGAAAGCAAAAGAGGAACAAAACAAGGGGCAATTTTTTGCCTCACTTTGCTTTGTTCCTCTTTCATGACCCCTCCCCAGAGGTTCATAAAACTCGTGTATTTGAATCTGTTGGTGATACTTAAGTCTATATTTGATTCAATATCAAGAGAAATTATTCGTTTGACTGTTTTTCATCCAATTTTTCTTCTTCATACTGAATGAACCAGCCAATCATTTGGCGCCAAAGTGCCTCAACAAGCCTTGGCGGGACATCTTTTTCTTCAGCATGAGCCCTCACTTTTTCAATCACTTGCTGAATGCGCCATGGCACTGTGGCATCTGCCGGATTGTCTTTTAATTGCCAGGCTCGATCAACATATGTGAAACGCTCTCCAATTAAGGTTACCAGCTGCTCGTCCAGGCGATCAATTTCAGCGCGAACATCATCCATTGAAGTGCAATCTTTTGGTGCTTTAATTGTCATTCTTTATGCTCCTTCAGTTGCCCACAAAGCAACCGTCGCTGTTTTCTCTCATGGCTTTTCCAGCCACTTTTATTTACACTTCAGCTTGCCTATTTTTCTGTGCTTCAGATGCCCAGTACGCACCCGCGCTATGCCCACCACTTGGTTGGTTTTGGTAGCTCGCCTGCGGCTTGCTCGATTACTTGGCCTGCTTTTAGGAGCGTGCCTTCATCAAATGGTTTGCCGATGAGTTGTAGCCCTAGTGGTAAACCAGATTTTGACATGCCAGCTGGTACTGAAATTCCCGGGAGCCCTGCCATATTCACTGTTACAGTAAAGATGTCGTTCAAGTACATCTCTAGCGGGTCTCCTGATTTTTCGCCCATTGCAAATGCCGGACTTGGTGTTGTCGGTGTGAGCATCACGTCTACATTCTTAAAGGCTTCATCAAAGTCTTGCTTGATGCGGGTTCTCACTTTTTGTGCCTTGAGATAGTACGCATCGTAATAGCCAGCTGAGAGCACATAAGTTCCCATTAAAATCCGGCGTTTAACTTCAGCTCCAAAGCCTTCAGCTCTCGTGTTTTCATACATGCCGTCAATGCTATCACCTTCAACTCTGAGGCCATATTTAACGCCATCATAACGAGCGAGATTAGAAGAAGCCTCAGCTGGTGCTACGATATAGTAAGCAGGCAATGCATATTTTGTATGAGGCAAGCTCACTTCAACAATTTTGGCACCCGCATCTTTATACCATTCGATGCCTTGCTGCCAAAGTGCTTCAATTTCTTCACTCATGCCATCGACCCGATATTCCTTTGGAATACCAATGGTCATGCCTTTAACTTTACCTTCCATCTCTTTTCGGTAATCAGGCACTGCCACATCAACTGAAGTTGTGTCTTTAGGATCGTGGCTTGCCATCACTTGTAGCATAAGCGCGGCATCTTCAACTGTTCGGGTAATTGGCCCTGCTTGATCAAGACTTGAGGCAAATGCAATCGTACCCCAGCGCGACACGCGGCCATAGGTAGGTTTTAAGCCAACTGTTCCTGTAAAGGCTGCTGGTTGGCGAATTGAGCCGCCTGTATCAGTTGCTGTTGCTGCTACGCAAAGATGTGCTGCGACCGCTGACGCTGAGCCACCAGATGAAC
>CAXIDO010000366.1:0-3107 GCA_964022745.1 uncultured Methyloligella sp.
ATAGATGGATTTTCAGCGCTATTCCATCAGTTGTCATATGAAAAAATCGGCACATCAACCATTCAGTCACGTGCCTGTGGCGGCCTGATAAAAGACACTTTCGTTTTTTGTGTTCCAGGCTCACCCGGCGCATGTAAAGATGCCTGGCACGGCATTCTAAAATATCAACTAGACAGCCGCCACCGCCCCTGCAACTTCGTAGAAATCATGCCCCGCCTCATGGAGCATGTATCCTAAAACCTTTAAAGGCGATTACCTGCAGTCAACAAACCAATCGGAATGGACAAGAGCATTAATTTTCGACACAAAGAAGGAGTGATGCCACTTCGGCGTCAGGACATGACGCCAAAGGCGTCCGGCGCCTAGCGCCGCCCCTCGGAGGCCCAAGCGCGATTAAGCGCTTGGAATAGCCGTGAGAGATAAAAAAACCTACCAGTTTTGTTAACAAACTGGTAGGTCAAAAGCTTTAAACTATTCAAACAAGATATTCATTCTATTAATAATCTATATGGTTGTATTTATGCCTAAATTTAATGGAATGAAGAAGAGTTGCTTTTATTGACTGTTTCTCTTTATTCAAAACAAAATGGTTCTACTGCTGCATGCTCTTATCACGCCATAACATACCCACTCCCAAAAAGGCATTCAGCACCTTTTGCGCAACTTTGCTGCTTTTTATTTGCCTAACAGGAGATCAGCTACTTGGGCGCGGTGAAGGGGCAAGAACCCTCTCCATCTATAACATTCACACAAAGAAAACACTTACAGTCGTTTATAAGAGAGACGGCAAGTACATCCCTTCAGCAATGAAACGGATTAACCACATCATGGGAGATTGGCGCCGCAAAGAAAGCCGCGTCATGCATAAAGAACTCATAGACTTGATGTGGGAAATGCACAATCAACTGGGCTCACGTAAACCCATACATCTCATCTCCGGCTATCGGTCATTAAAAACAAACAACAAACTACGCAAAACCCGCGGTGGACAAGCAAAAAAAAGCCGGCACATACTTGGCATGGCAGCCGATGTTCACTTTCCTGATATCCCCGTTAGAGAATTAAGAGACTCAGCCCTAATCAGACAAAGAGGCGGTGTTGGCTACTATCCAACATCCGGCCTACCCTTTGTCCATATGGATGTTGGCAGAGTGCGCCACTGGCCTCGCCTTGCAAGACCTCAACTAGCCGCCCTCTTTCCAAATGGCCGCAGCCGTCACGTACCAAGAGATGGCAGACCGCTCACAAAAGCTGATGCAAGAAAATATGGAGCTGCCACAAAGGTTGCTAAAATGCGGCGTATCCAACTGGCACGCAGGCAAAAAAGAGATGGCATCGCCATCGCTGCATTAACACCGCCAATACAAAAAACAAGACCAAAAGGTGCCGCCAAAGTTGAGCCAAAACTAGCTTCACTAAGCCGCGATGAATTAAATAGAAAGATCGCGTCTCTCAGACCTTCTACAATAGAAGAGGCAAAGCGTGCAAAAATAAGACCTACCTTAAAACCAAGGGAAACAATCGATCCTAAAAATCAGGTCGCAGCATACAAGCCTGACAATTTAGGTTCTCAACCCAAAAGCGAACGAAATGAAGGCGTGCCTGATTGGTGGCAGGGCCAAACTATTGCCAGTCTCTCTCCACTACAAACAAAATTGGAAGAAGAGCGCCAATTTGTTCAACTTGCGTCAATTGACACCAACATGCCAGAGAGTTGGCAGAGTTTTACTCCAAGAAAAAAACCTGAAATCATCGAGACTAACAACGTTGCCTATTCTCCTGAATTCGATGAAGAACACCCGGAAGAGCTAAACTACCGCCCCTTCTCACTCAGCCCCTTAATGACTGATCAACCTGTGGCTGAAAATGAAGAGTTATTAAAATTAAGCCCACCTGATTATGCTCAAGCCAGTGTCTTACTAAAAGACAACCAAGGCATAGCTTCATCACGTTTTCGCCCTGGGCTTCAATTCGCTCATTTGGGACTAGCCAATCAGTTCATCGGTAATGCAATTACAGATCTAACTCCACCTCCGCCAGTCAAAGCGGAACCGACGAAGCGCAAAGTCAAAAAAAGAAAAGTTAGGTATAAGAAGAAGCGTAAAAAGAAAACCAAAAAGAAACAGGTTAAATTAAATTCATTTTTTGGTCTGTTTTAAAAGTAACAAAAATGATAAAATCATGAGAGCTGCAGTGTAAAATCATCTCAATATGCAATGATCTCATCATCCTCAAATATCAGAGGAAGACTTGATAAGAATTTCATAGAAAGGCATTATAAATTAGTCGAAAAATTAAAGATTTTCAGAGAAAAAACAGCAACTTATCAGCTCTTTTCCTGAGAATTTCATGAGAAAAGCAACAACTCGGAGTGATGAAATGAAAGTCCAATTTAAACAAGCACTTTTAGCCACCGCCCTTTCACTTTTAACCATCTCTCCCCTTCATGCCTATACAGTCTATGTCAGCAATGAAAAAGATGACACAATAACCGTTATCGACAGCAAAACCTTAAAAGTCATAGACACCATCAAAGTCGGCCAACGCCCACGCGGCATAATTCTATCTAAGGATGAAAAATACATTCTTGTTTGCTCCAGTGATGATGACACCGTTGAGGTTATTGATCGTAAAACAAAAAAGATCGTAAAAACGCTTCCCTCTGGACCAGATCCAGAACTTTTCATTCTCCACCCAAGCGGAAACCCACTTTACATTTCAAATGAAGACGACAACATGGTCACCATTGTCGACATTGAAAAGAACAAAGTCTTGGGCGAAGTTCCCGTAGGCGTGGAACCCGAAGGCATGGGGATTAGTCCAGATGGAAAGACCATTGTAAACACATCAGAGACGACAAACATGGTTCATTTCATCGATTCAAAATCCCATGAAATAACTCACAATGTTCTGGTTGAACAACGACCAAGAGTAGCCATTTATAACCACTCAGGCTCTCAGGTCTGGGCATCTTCTGAAATCGGCGGCACCGTCACTGTCATAGTTAATGAAAAGCGCGAGATCATTAAAACAATCCGGTTCGAAATCCCTGGCGTAACACAAGACACAGTCCAGCCCGTTGGCATAAGATTACTTAAAGACGACTC
>CAXIDO010000367.1:0-3103 GCA_964022745.1 uncultured Methyloligella sp.
GCATCAAACGTCCATTGTTGCGCCGCCATGACCATTAAAGCATCGAACTTCTCTCCGATGACAAACTCATGGAACTTCTCCACTTCTCCCACCATGCCACTAGCAAAATTCCCACTGATATTAAACTCTGCAATTTTAACACCGTTTAATGTATTAAATTCACGCTTTGGATCAGATGTTGTAACGATTGTTACATCGTGTCCTTTTAAAACTAACTCTTCACCCAGTTGGCGCATGACTTCCTGTACACCACCAATACTTGGGGTGTAAAATTGAGAGCCTAGAAGAATTTTCATATTAAGTTTCCATAGTCATGAAGTGAGGAAGAGCGAGCTAAATAGTTTCCCAACTTGATGGGATTAAGTCTTTGGTGTTTTTCTCGGTTGTTAGGAACCATTGTTTTGGCGCGATTACTCTTTTTCCGATTTAAACACCAAACCATGCTCCCCACCAACTTAAAGAACTATTGGCAATTACAAAATGCAAGCATGATTGCATTAAAAACAAATCCCAATTTGCCTCGTTACCATTGTTAACATCCACTACGGTAAAAGGGCATGGAACTGATAGATTTTCTTTCACCCATTCAGGGTCATCGGAAAAAATGAAACAATGAGGTGTATTTAAATTTTTAACAAGAAGTTCTACACCTTGATGATAATATGAGATTGGGCAAGTGCCGTGTGTTTTTGCAGCTGTTGCATTTGTTAAATAATCACCACGCCTGATGTGTAAACAAATTGCTTGCGTCTCCTTAATGGAGGATAATATTGGCATACATCTATCTGGAACTTCAGAATTTGGCGAAAAATCTGAAGCAATCTGCATACTATTATTTTTAAAATATTTTTCGCTTTGCCAATAGCCTTCTAAATAAATTGCTGGTTTTAGTTGATGAAAGCTTTCATCATAATGAAAATATTTTTCACGGAAAACCACCCCCCCCATCCGCGAAGGAAACCAACGTCTCGCTATTCGAGATTCAAGAGCCTGAATAGTTTCCGGTAAATATTCAAACGGATTTAAAACCTGCCCCGTTATGCTAAAATCCTTCAAAGCATAGGTGCGTTCTTCTCTTCCTGCGAACCAAGAGAGATCGAGTTGCAACTCTACTCCCAGATCTAGAGACAGTGCACGCCCAGCGGCATATTGGAACATTTGATTGCCAAGCCCACCTGAGAGCCCAACTATAATTTTATCACGGGTTGCGTTCATTTATCTTTCTTAGATTATAAAATTACGTCCGTATTGATTTAAGTAAGCGGTAGGATTTATGGATCATTTTGAGGAGAGGCAAACGCCAACCAAGTCTTTCTTTTCTTATTTTTTCTATTTCAGCCAATGACTTTTCTTCATCGCCTGACATCCCACCTCGTCCGTGTAATGCTGTAGGTTTCGAGACTGTCTGGAATTGAGTTTTTGCTAGATAAGCACTCAGGAAAAAATCATAGTCGGAAGCAATTCTCAAATCTTCTCTGAAAGGGTGTTTCATCATTAATGAACGTTTGACAAAAGAAGACGGGTGAGGGATCGAATTAAAATATAATAGCTTCCATGGCTCTGCTATCAATGTTTCACTTGGGTTTTCTGGATCATCAACAAGTGTAGTCGCACAAACTATAGGGGGTTTTTCAGACCTTAGTGCGTTCATCACATCTTCAAAACCATCTGACAAGATTTCGTCATCACCGTTCATGAACAGCACGTAATCACCTGTGGCATTTTTTACGCCTTTATTCATGGCGTTATAGATGCCTGTATCCGGCTCACTTATAAGAGTATCAACTACCGTTTCATATTTTGAAATTAGCTCTAGCGTGCCATCTGTTGAGACACCATCTATGATGATATATTCTACTTCACTGGATTTAACGCCTCTTACTGAGTGTATGGTTTTTTCTAACGTGGAGGCGCAATCTTTTGTGACTGTAATGATTGATAGGATTGGTTTATTCATTGCCGTGCTACTTTATTTTGTCACGTTATTTACGCAGATTTTTCATATTCAATGAGTTTGCCAATCATTTCTTTAAATGAAATGGTTGGTTTCCACTTGAGGTTTTTTGATGCTTTTTCAGAATTTCCTGCGCTATATAAGATCTCAGATGGCCTAAAAAACTCTGGATTGGTATCTACATAGTCTTTCCAATTTAAACCGAGTTGCTGAAACACTTCTGCTACGAACTCTTCTAAAGTGTGAGTGTGACCTGTTGCGATGACATAATCTTCTGCAACGTCTTGCTGTAACATCAACCACATTGCATTGACAAAATCTGGGGCATACCCCCAATCTCGAGATATATCCAATTTACCAAGGGCGAGACGTTCTCCTGATCCAGCTTTGATACGGCAAGCAGTTGATACTATTTTTCTTGTTACAAACCGTGAGGGCCGCAACGGAGATTCGTGATTAAAAAGAATGCCGTTTGAACAATAGATCCCATATGCTTCTCTGTAATTCGCGATCAACCAATGGGCTGAGGCTTTCGCTACGCCATACGGACTTCTTGGCTGAAAGGGGGTTTCTTCAGCTGCAGGGGCTTTGGGGTCAACTTCACCAAAACATTCACTGGAACTTGCGTGATAAATTCTTATTGGTTTGCCAAGAAATCTAACAGCTTCAAGTAGATTCAATGTACCCGAAGCTATGCTTTCCATAGTTTCAGCTGGCTGTTCGAAAGAAAGTCCGACAGAACTTTGACCCGAGAGAAAATAAATTTCGTCAGGTTCAGATCTAGATAAAGTGTTTAACACACTACGGAAATCACTTTGCGCCATGGACAACATATTGACTTTATTTCTAATACCTAATTTGTCTAAATTTGCAAAACTTGCTATTTGTGCATCTCTCGATGTGCCCCAGACCTGATAGCCTTTTGATAGTAGAAGCTTAGCTAAGTAAGCCCCATCCTGGCCTGAAACTCCGCAGATTAGAGCCTTCTTCATGATACACCTTTATAAATGTTCATTGTTTCTCTAGCGCATTTTTCCCAACTAAACTTTTTATGTTGTTCATAGCCTTTTTGAACAAGGTCGTTTTTGTAAGTCTCGTTTCCAATGACTTTTTCTAATGCACTTTTAATATCATCTTGTTTATTTGGGT
>CAXIDO010000368.1:0-3100 GCA_964022745.1 uncultured Methyloligella sp.
TTCTAACAGCGATTGTGATCTCATTTGCCTTGTTTGCTTTTGTGCTTGTGCTTTCATATCGGGCTTATCAAGAAATTGGTACTGATGACACAGCCAAGATGCGCATTGCCGAACCAGTTGAACCGTCTCATTTGCCAAAAGGGTATTAATTTATGAAAACCATTTCTACAGAAGGGGCTATGCTACAAACTGCGACCGCTGCAGTTGATTGGTATATACTGGCGCCTGTTGTGATCCCACTGGTGACGGCTGCAATTTTGATTATTTTCAGACGGGCTGTTGGCCTGCACCCTTACATTGCCTTGTTGGCACTGGCTGCCAATATCTATGCTAGTTTTGAGCTTTTAATAAAGGTGAAGCTTGAGGGGCCTTTGGCAATGACCATGGGCAATTGGTTGCCGCCATTTGGCATTAGTTTTGCCGCCGACTTACTTGGTGCGATATTAACTCTGACATCTTCTTTGGCTGTATTCTGTGTTGCACTTTATGGCATGGGCGATGCTTCATCTCGAGAGCGACGTTTTGGATTTTATCCTCTTATTCTGACCTTATTGGTTGGGGTCAACGGTTCCTTTTTAACTGGTGATATTTTCAACCTTTATGTTTGGTTTGAAGTCTTTGTGATTTCTTCTTTCGGCTTAATCGTTCTTGGAGGTACCCGCAAACAATTGGACGGTGCGGTTAAATATTGTTTTCTCAGTCTGATTGCGACAACACTGTTTCTCATTGCGACCGGTTATCTTTACGGGCTTTATGGTACCTTGAATATGGCTGACCTTAGTAAGATCG
This sequence comes from uncultured Methyloligella sp., assembly GCA_964022745.1. Lineage (GTDB taxonomy): Bacteria > Pseudomonadota > Alphaproteobacteria > Rhizobiales > HXMU1428-3 > HXMU1428-3. Next base: position 790 of record CAXIDO010000368.1, read on the forward strand.
TTGCGCCTTTGAAATTTGAAGGACCTTTGGTTGTTGTCTCAGCCCTTTATCTTCTTGCATTTTCTATGAAGGCTGCTGCTTTTCCATTGTATTTCTGGCTACCGGCTTCTTATCACACGCCTAAGATTGTGGTCTCGGCGCTGTTTGCTGGCTTACTGACAAAGGTTGGTGCTTATTCTTTATTGAGAACTTTTACTATCACTCTGCCCGTTGCCGGAGATAGCTGGTTGATGGATGTGATGTTTTATGTCGGTGTCGGCACGGCTATTTGTGGAGCCTTGGGTGCCATTGCACAAACTGATTTGCGCCGGTTGTTTAGTTTCCTTCTTGTTGCTTCTATCGGCTTTATGCTCATTGGCATTTCAATTGGAACAGAGACTGCTCTTTCAGCAACCATATTCTACATGGTTCATTCGATCCTCATTATGACAGCATTGTTTTTGATTGCCGGCGTGATTTATGAGCATCGCGGCAGTCTTGATTTGAGATCGCTTTCTGGCATGAATAAAGACTTACCTCTCTTAAGTTTGCTATTTTTGGGTTTAGGATTTGTTGCCATGGGCTTTCCGCCCTTTTCTGGTTTTTGGCCAAAAATGATTTTGATTTCCGAGACGATAAAACAAGAGGTTTATCTCGGTACATTTGCAATTATTTTTAGCAGCTTCCTCTCTATCATTTCTCTTGGACGGGCCTTTGCTTTTGGGTTTTGGCGTCCGCTCACAGCAGATGCCGAAGATGAAGTCGCTGTTCAAGCAAAACAGCTAACAGTCTATTCTAAACTGCAGTATGTGCCGGTATTGCTGCTAATGATTTTAGTGACACTGGTTGGCCTGCTCCCAGGCTACCTATATGATCTTTCTTCTCTTGGAGCTAAGGGGCTTGTTGATACCAGCTCATATATTGCAGCCGTCTTTGGAGGTGCTTTATGAACAAGATTTTTCTCATCAATGTTTTGCTTGCCTTTACCTGGTGTGCTGTTCAAGGCTCTTTTACCTTTATCAATCTGATTTTTGGTTTTCTGATTTCGAGTGCCGCACTTTGGCTTATTAGGGAGCAATTTGGCACATCAAAATATTTTAACAGAACCTGGCTTATTCTTGGTTTGATCGTTCTGTTTTTAAAAGAACTTTTCATGTCTGTTCTGCGCGTTGCAGGGCTGGTTCTAAGACCTGGTCAAACTTATAAACCGAGTTTCATCTCCTTTCCGCTCACAGTTGATGCTCCGCATGAAATAACTTTGCTTGCTAATTTGATCACTTTAACACCGGGTACGCTTAGTGTTGATGTTTCTGATGATAATAAAACGCTTTATATTCATTGCGTTGATGTCGAGGATGTTGAAGCGCTGCGCAAAGATATTGCTGAAGGATTTGAGCGCAAAATTTTGGAGGCCTTACGATGAGCCCGCAAGAATTTTTTGAACTCTCTATTTATATTTCTTTTGGCCTTACCATTGTTGCTTTTCTCTTCACAATCCTCCGATTGATTTTGGGAACAACTTTGGCTGATCGTATTCTATCACTAGATATGCTGGTGACATTGGGCATCGGTTTTATTGCCATCTTTACACTACATACCGGTTTCTATGCATATCTTGATATGGCGATTGCTTTAGGATTAGTTGGCTTTTTGGCGACAATTGCTTTTGCCCGATTACTTATGCACCGGGGAGAGACCAATGATACTCCGGCTGGTGATAAGCTTGAAGACATAGAAGATGCTGATGATCAACAGGCGAAATCAAGTGGGGGAGCAAGCTAATGCTGGATATATTTCTTGGATGTCTATTAATTGCTGCTGCAATTTTTAATTTGATTGCTGCTATTGGTTTACTACGGTTGCCTGATGTTTATACGCGGATGCACGCTGCTAGTAAGGCAGGCACATTTGGCTCAGGTTTGATGCTTGTGACAATTGCCATTCATGCTGGTGAAATCAATATTGCATCCCGTGCCCTTGCAGGCGTCGCGTTCTTCTTACTAACGGCACCAATCTCTGCTCACCTTCTTGCTCGTGCAGCTTATGTTGCTGGTATTGAACCATGGAGTGGCACCGTCAGAGATGACCTCAAAGGCCATTATAAGGACAAGCAGGGTCACTTAAGTAGTGATGATGATTAGAGGATCGTTGCTATCTTGTATTCTTTACCCCACGGCTAATCTGAAGCTTCGCCATGTCCTGACACCGAAAAGGCGTCACTCCTTCTTCGTGTGATGAGTTTTGATTGTTTTACTCTCGAGACATCACTTATTAGAAGTGCCTCAGGATGATAACAAAGCTATTCCCATAGGCATCGTAATAGCCTCCTAGG
>CAXIDO010000369.1:0-3095 GCA_964022745.1 uncultured Methyloligella sp.
TAACTCTTTGGATTAGAACAAAACAAAATGAATGACACTGCTCTTGTCGATCAGGTAAGTACCTACAGCCCAAATGTAAATAAAGAGCGCCTGGAACTTGCCTTTCAATTTGCAAAAAAATCTCACGGTAGTCAGAAACGCGCTTCCGGAGAGCCATATATCTCTCATCCCCTTGAAGTTGCAGAAATTTTAGCTGATTTAAAACTCGATGAAGACACAGTGATCGCAGCCCTCCTGCATGACACGATTGAAGATACACCAGCTACAAGAGAAGAAATCGACAAGCTCTTTGGTGAAGATGTCGGTGCGTTGGTGGAAGGTGTCACCAAACTTGGTAAACTGAACCTCATCACCAAAAAAGCAGAACAAGCAGAAAACTTTCGCAAACTATTAATTGCGATTTCTTCTGATGTCCGCGTCCTTCTCATCAAAATGGCTGACCGCCTTCATAACATGAGAACCCTTGAATATGTAAAGCCATCAACAAGAAAACGAATATCTGAAGAAACCATGGATATCTACGCTCCTCTTGCTGGTCGTATGGGGATGCAATGGCTGCGGGACGAACTCGAAGAGCATAGCTATAGATGGCTAAACGAAGAAGCCTACTTCACCTTGACGCAAAAACTTTCGGAAATGCGCAAGAAGAACAAAGGGCTCATTCAGGAAATTGAAGAAGAGCTACGCACTAAATTAAAAGAATCTGGTTACAACGCCGAAGTATCTCACCGGGAAAAACGACCATATTCCATTTGGCGTAAAATGGATCATAAGCAAATTTCACTGGAACAATTGTCAGACATCTATGGCTTTAGAGTGATCGTGAAATCCGTGGATGAATGTTACCGCGTCGTTGGTATGGCTCACACAACCTGGCGGGCAGTGCCAGGGCGATTTAAGGATTATATTTCTAATCCAAAGCAAAATGATTATCGCTCGATCCATACATCAATTGTTGGCCCAAGATACCAACGTGTCGAACTACAAATTCGTACGCGCGAAATGCACCGTGTTGCTGAATATGGCATCGCTGCTCACGCTCTATATAAGGATGAGAGCCTAGGGCAAACGCCCCCTCTGACCAGCGAAAATAAAATGGCGTCAAGTTCTGCCTATCAGTGGTTGCGCCGTTTGGTGGACCAGCTGCTTGAAGGAGATAACCCGGAAGAGTTTTTGGAACACACCCGCTTGGAACTCTTTCATGATCAGGTCTTTTGTTTCACCCCTCGTGGTTCTTTGATAGCTCTTCCAAGAGGTGCATGTGCCGTTGACTTTGCTTACGCTGTTCACACAGACATCGGAAACAAATGTGTCGGGTCAAAAATTAATGGCCGTAACATGCCACTGAGAACGATCCTGCGTAATGGTGATGAAGTGCAAATCCTCACATCAGATGCACAAACACCTCAGCCCTCTTGGGAACGGTTTGTAATTACAGGTAAAGCCCGGTCTTCAATTCGCCGAGCAACCAAAGAAACCAGAAGAAATCAATATTATGAAATAGGTGAAATGGTTCTAGCGCGCGCGTTTCAGCGTATAGAAAAAGTTTTTGAGGTCAGCAAAATTGAAAGCTCGTTGCATCGTTTCCCTCACACCAATGCAAATGATGTGATCGTCGCAGTTGGGCGTGGTGAATTGCCCTCAAGCGATGTCCTAAGCGCAGTTTATCCTGATATTACACAAGAAGTTGTTCAGAGACGCCACGCAGCAACTGAAGGCACAAAATTAACACCGGAAGATGGATGGTTCAATTTTGCAAAAGTTGTCGGGTTAAAATTTCGTCTAACACCAAAATCGTCTAAAAATCCGGATCCTCTGCAAAGCCTGCCAATCAGAGGACACCGGGATGGTTTTGCAGTTGATTACACGGTCGGTCATGCTTTGCCTGGAGATAGAATTGTCGGCATCGTAATGCCGGGTGAGGGAATAAACATCTATCCCATTCAATCACCTTTATTGGAAGAGTTTGACGATGAACTTGAACGTTGGGTTGATGTTACATGGGACATTGATGAAAATGATCAAACTCGCTTTATGTCCAGGATTATGATTTCAGCTGTCAATGAACCAGGTTGTTTGGCCCAAATCGCACAATTAGTCGGTGACGCCAACGGTAATATTCATAATTTAAAAATGATTGTTAAAGGTGTTGATTACACAGAAATGCAAATCGATTTAGAAGTCTGGGATTTAAAACACTTAACGGAAATCATCGCAGGGTTAAAAGGACTTTCCGTAGTCAGTAAGGTTGATCGGATACTTACCTAAAATATGAGTTGATGAGCTGATCCAGTCACATGAATTTGATTGTTAGTTTAAGGCGTGAATGAGTAATATTCTTTCATTCGAATGTTACTCATAAATACGAGCAGGATAATGATGGAAAATGAAGCGTTTTACCGTTTAAGTATATTCGCAGGTGTCTTTTTAGTCATGGCGTTTTTGGAATTGCTCATTCCTAAAAGAGGACTGACCGGTGCTAAACTGAAACGTTGGGTCACCAACGTATCTTTTGGAGGTATGAATAGTTTCTTCATCCGCCTAATGGCGTTAAGTTCTGTTCCTCTAGTTGCAATGGCTGTTGCTGAAATCGGAAATGCTCAAAATTTTGGTCTCCTTCGTGTTCTTGATATACCAATTTGGCTCAGTGTTATAATTTCTTTATTCGTTCTGGATTTCGCAATCTATCTCCAACATTGGGCATCGCATAAATTCTCGTTTCTTTGGCGCATTCACAGAGTACACCATTCAGATATAGATATAGACGTCACAACCGCCATTCGCTTTCATCCAATCGAAATCGCATTATCAATGATCTATAAATGCGCGTTGGTTTATCTCTTAGGGATAAATAGTTTTGCAGTTCTGCTCTTTGAAATTATTTTAAATGGCTGCGCTATGTTCAATCATTCAAACATCGCTTTGCCAGGCTGGCTTGATCGGATCATTCGTCCAATTTTTGTGACGCCAGATATGCACCGTGTTCATCACTCCGTAATCCGTAATGAAACCGATAGCAATTACGGATTTAATCTTGCCATTTGGGATCGTATGTTTGGCACATATATTGACCAACCTAAAGAAGGTCATGACAA
>CAXIDO010000370.1:0-3091 GCA_964022745.1 uncultured Methyloligella sp.
AAAAATCTAGAGGCATATATTCTTGCCTTCAATTGCGGATACCATTTTTATTGCACTTGCCAAGCCATCCTCATGAAATCCATATTTCTGCCAGGCTCCACAATACCATATTCTATCTTTTCCTTGAATTTCATCTAGGCGCTCCTGAGCTAAAATGGCGTTTTTATCAAATATGGGGTGTTCTAAGATTGCTTGATCATAGGTTAGTACAGACTTTGGCATTTTAGGTGGATTAAGTGTGACGATGATTGGGATGTTTGTTCCTAGAGGTTGGAGATTATTCATCCAGTAACTCACGCACATATGATTACTTTTATCTTGTTTTTTGTTTGATAAATAAACCCAACTTGACCAGGCGCTTTTTCTTTTAGGCATGAAACTCACATCGCTATGAAGGACCATGAGGTTTTCTTGATAATGAATTGATCCTAAAATTTGCTTCTCCAGATGAGAGGGTTGGCTGAGAAGATTAAGCGCCTGGTCACTATGACAGGCAAAGACCACCTGATCATAAGACGTTGTAGTGTTGTTGGTATCAATGATATTGACACCGTTTTCATTGCGGATTACTTCTTTTACGCCGCAATTTAATTTGATCTGGTCAGAGAATTTGTTGGTGAGGCTTTTTACGTAATTTTTTGAACCGCCTTTAACTGTATACCATTGCGGGGCATCGTTTATTCCAAGCAGTCCATGATTATCAAAAAAGCGAATAAACGTACTTGCTGGATAGTTTAACATTTGTTCAACAGGCATGCTCCAGATTGCCCCACCCATTGGGAGTAAAAAGTAATCTCTGAACCAGTCACCCAGATCTAATTTTTTAATCCATTCACCTAGAGTGAGGTCAGGTGTTGTGGCTTCATTTGCTAATGCTTGCTTGTGAAACTTTAGAATATCTTGCAGCATTTTTAGATATTGTGGTCTGAAGATATTTCTCTTTTGTGCAAAGCAATCTTTTAAAGAGGCTGTGCCATATTCTAGCCATGCATCATTGATGCTCACGCCAAATGACATATCGCTTTTTGTTGTTGGGACATTTAATTGCTCGAATAGTTTGATGAGGTTTGGGTAATTTCGTTTATTGAAGACTATGAAACCTGTGTCGACACTTATGTCACCATCTTTTGTTTCTATGTCTACAGTTCGACTATGTCCGCCTATGTAGTCGTTTTTCTCATAGATCGTTACCTCATGATTTCGACTTAAGAGGTGTGCTGCCCCCATGCCTGAAATTCCGGTTCCGATTATTGCGATTTTCATTCAACTTTACCCTCTATATGTAGAAGAGGTTAGAGTGGTTTGACTTACCCTGAGATTGATTAAAGGTTACAAAAATTTAAACTTAAGATAAGGGTTTGTTTACTTTTTTAATTTGATTTCAACAATTAAGCCGGGATCATTATCTTTAAAGGTAATTTTTCCTTTGTGTAAGGCAAGGGCAGCTTTGACTAAACTTAGTCCAAGTCCGTTACCTTCAGTATGCCGGCTTTTATCTGAGCGATAAAAACGATCGAAAACCTTCTCATGTTCTTCTTGTCTTATGCCGATGCCTTGGTCGCTGATGCGGATGAGTTGATAGTGCTCTTCTTCTTCTAATTCAATAAGGACTATGCTTGCTTTTGGTGAATATTTCAGGGCGTTATCAAGTATGTTTGCAGTCATTTGAAAAATGAGATGGCCGTAAGCTGGGATAGGGCTTAGTTCATTCATCGCGGATTTGATTGTAATTTCTTTTTCTTCAGCCAGAGGGTCATATAGTTCTACGACGTCTTCTAATATTGTTTTTAGTGATGTCTCGGAGAATTCAAATTTTTGACTGGCTTTTTCAATGTGAGATATTCTTAGAAGCGCATTAAAGGTGCCGAGAAGTTCGTCTGTTTCTTTTAATAGATTGTCGATCTCATCTTCGGAAAGTGGTTTTTTTAATGCGCCTTCTAATTGGGTTCTTAACCTGGCTAGTGGTGTTCTAAGGTCATGCGCGATGTTATCACTGACATCTCTAATGCCAATGACTAGTTCTTCAATGCGGGCTAACATAGCGTTTAAGCTTTGAGCGAGATTACTTAAATCATCCCAGTTACTATCAATTGAAATGCGCTCTGACAGGTCACCTGTTGCCATGATGTTTTGTGCGGTTTGACCGATCATGTTAATTCGGCTTACGACAAACATACTGATGAGGAAGCTGACTAAAACAACGCTCATCATAAATAGCAGAATAAGTATGCTAAAAAACTTTAAGCGTTCATACCGTTTAATAATGTCATCAATGTCTCTGCCAATGAGGAGACGTGAGCCATCATCAAAGGTGTGGATTTTAGCGCCAAACTCTCTTCGGGTGTCTGCTATTTGTAATGAAAAGCTAATGATCCCTTCACTAATAGGTGTGACTTCGCTAGGGAGCTTTTCTATGTTGCCTGCTAATTTTTTATCTAGTCTGTCTTGGTAATAATAAACAGGGTTTGCATATTTTTCAGACCGTTCTTTTATAAAAGTGATCCGTTGTTTTTGAGATTTGTTTTCAAAAGAAATAAGAATGTGCTCAATTTCAATGTCAATTGCGGCTTCTGTTTCTTGAATGAAAATCTGGCGGCTGAAATCGTAAAGATAAGAGCCAAGAAGTAGGGCTGATGCGCCTAGTAGAATTGTAAAAAGCGCCGCCATCTTGAAGCTTGAACTTGAATAGTAACTTCTTTTAGCAGTCATCTATGATGTACCCTGCGCCGCGAATGGTTTTTATGATTGAAGCTGAGCTATCACCTATTTTTTTACGTAAACGGCTTATGTGCACATCGATGACTTTGCTTTGAGGATCAAAATGGTAATCCCAGACATGCTCTAACAACATGGTTCTGGTGACTTTTTGACCTTTATGTTTTGTTAGATTTTTTTTTTTCAAGCAGAAGACGGCATACGGGTTGATCTGGTGACTGGAGTTCAGACGTGTGCTCTTCCGATCTCGGGGGTGGCCTCGGGCACATATGGCACCACCTTGCTGCGGGCGTCCATCTGCGGGGCGCAGGTGGTTCTGGCCTCTGCAGATCGGAAGAGCGTCGTGTAGGGAAAGAGTGTAGATCTCGGTGGTCGC
>CAXIDO010000371.1:0-3083 GCA_964022745.1 uncultured Methyloligella sp.
TGTTGAAGCTACAACGCCGCTTGGGGAACATGCAACGCGTCTTTACAAGCAGATGGTTGAGGCTGGGCAGGGCGGAGCTGATTTTTCCGCAATCATTCATCATTTAGATAAGAAGTAATTTCAAACGATTGGAACAAAATCATGAGCACAACAGTCACATTTGAAAAAAAGGGACGCGTTGCTTTATTAACGCTAAACCGTCCAGAAGCTTTGAATGCCTTAAACTCTGAATTACTTGAAACTTTAATGGGCCATATTAATACTCTAGCTGATGATCCAGACACGGGTTGTATTATTATCATCGGCTCTGAACGTGCGTTTGCAGCCGGAGCTGACATTAAAGAAATGTCTTCCAAGTCTTACATTGAAATGCTTATGACAGATCATTTCGGGCGGCATAATGCAATGGAGCGGTGCCGCGTTCCGATTATCGCTGCTGTTTCCGGGTTTGCCTTAGGAGGTGGCTGCGAGCTTGCCATGATGTGTGATTTTATTCTTGCTTCCGATACTGCTAAATTTGGCCAACCGGAAATTAAACTTGGCGTCATTCCTGGTATGGGTGGTTCTCAACGTTTAACCCGTGCCGTTGGTAAATCTAAAGCGATGGATATGATCTTAACCGGACGGATGATGGATGCAGATGAAGCGGAACGAGCTGGGCTTGTTTCTCGCATCATTCCTGTGGATGAGCTTTTAGATGAAGCTTTGAAAACAGCAGAGACCATTGCTGATTTTTCTCGGCCCTCTGTTTTTGCAGCCAAAGAAACTGTTGACCGTGCCTTTGAGACGACCCTTCAAGAAGGGCTTCACTATGAGCAACGTGTGTTTTATCCGCTTTTCTCAACCGAAGATCAAAAAGAAGGCATGGAAGCGTTTAGCGAAAAGCGCGCGCCTAATTTCAAACATAAATAGGAAGCTAACTCATGTCTGATGCAATTGTAATCGTAGGAGCGGCCCGCACACCTTTGGGCGCTATGCAAGGTGAACTCTCTGAGCTCACTGCAAGTGAACTTGGGGGGCATGCAATTTCTGCGGCACTCGAGGGCTCTGGTGTCGACAAATATGATGTCGATGAAGTTCTCATGGGCTGCGTTCTCCCTGCTGGGCAAGGCCAAGCACCAGCTCGCCAAGCTGGGTTTGCTGCTGGACTTGATAAAAACGTTCCTGCTGTGACGCTTAATAAAATGTGCGGCTCAGGCATGAAGACCGTGATGATGGCTCATGATCAACTGAAAGCCGAGAATGGTTCTGTTCTTGTGGCTGGCGGCATGGAAAGCATGACCAAGGCGCCTTATATGCTACCGAAAATGCGTGACGGAGCACGGCTCGGGCACGCAAATGTTGTAGATCATATGTTTCTTGATGGTTTGGAAGATGCCTATGACAAGGGCCGTTTGATGGGCAGTTTTGCAGATGAGTGCGCCCAAAAATATCAACTTTCTCGCGAGGCTCAAGATGACTACGCACTTGCCTCACTCGACCGCGCTCAAAAAGCGCAAGAGAGCGGCGCTTTTGATGCTGAGATTTCTCCTGTCACGCTTTCGACTAGAAAAGGTGACGTCACGATAAGTAAGGATGAAGGTCCCTCTCGGGCTCGTCCAGATAAAATCCCTCACCTCAAACCAGCTTTCAATAAAGATGGCACTGTGACAGCTGCAAATGCGTCTTCTATTTCTGATGGTGGCGCTGCTCTTATTTTAATGAGAGAAACTGAAGCTCGTGACAAGGGCTTGAATATTCGCGCTCGTATTTTAGGGCATACCAGTCACGCTCATGAACCTGAATGGTTCTCAACAGCGCCTGTTCCTGCCATGCAAAATTTACTTAAGAAATGTGGCATGTCGGTTTCTGATGTTGACTTATGGGAAATTAACGAAGCTTTTGCTGTCGTTCCTATGGCTGCGATGGCTGAGATTGGCATGGATCATAGTGCTGTCAATGTTCACGGTGGAGCTTGTGCCATTGGGCATCCAATTGGTGCATCTGGCGCGCGTATTTTAGTGACATTGCTTCATGCTCTTGAACATCATGACAAAACAACCGGCATTGCCTCTCTATGTATTGGCGGCGGCGAAGGAACAGCTGTTGCCATTGAACGTGCAAGTTGATCAGAAAAGAGAGATTATATAAATGAAATTAGATAATAGCATTTCAGCTGTTGTTACTGGTGCTGCTTCTGGTCTTGGTGAAGCTGTGGCTCGCGCTCTAGCAGCCAAGGATGTTCGCGTTACTATTTTTGACATGAATGAAGAGCTTGGTAATTCTGTTGCAAGCGACATCAACGGGCAATTTGTTTCTGTTGATGTGTCTGATCCAGAAAGTGTGCAACAAGGTTTTGAAGCTGCTCGTGCTTCTCATGTCCAAGAGCGAATTATGATAAATTGCGCAGGCATTGCACCATCAGCTAAAACAGTTTCTCGTGGCAATGCTCATGATGCGGCTCTTTTTGCGAAGACTGTTGCTGTGAATTTGGTTGGAAGTTTTAACACGGCCTCTCAATCTGCTGAAGGCATGACAAAGGCTGACCCGCTTGAAGGAAGTGAACGCGGTGTGATTATCAACACTGCGTCTGTTGCGGCATATGATGGTCAGATCGGGCAAATTGCTTATGCCTCCTCAAAGGGCGGTGTTGTTGGACTAACTCTGCCGATGGCTAGGGACCTTTCTTCTCATGGTATTCGTGTGGTGGCCATTGCACCTGGCATTTTCAAAACACCGATGATGGCGCAATTTTCTCAAGAAATTCAGGATGCGCTTGGAGCTCAAGTGCCGTTTCCTTCACGCCTTGGGGAACCTGATGAGTTTGCCTCCCTTGGTGTGCATATTTGCGAGAACCAAATGCTCAATGGTGAAGTCATCCGCCTTGATGGCGCTATTCGCATGGCGCCGCGTTAAGCATTTCATTATTCAGAATAAAAGCGAATAGATCTCTGTCTTTTAAAATTTCAACTTGATTGATGGCAGGCAGAGTTTTTTCTATTGCTTCATTTTTTCTTATTCACCAAACTTTACAAAATAAAAAAAGGGCCCGGAGATATCTCCGAGCCCTTTCTTGATCAAAGGAATTTCGTTTTGTTATTAGA
>CAXIDO010000372.1:0-3080 GCA_964022745.1 uncultured Methyloligella sp.
CACTCAAAATTTCTCTGTAAACTTGATCTGCAATGCCGATACCACCAGCGGCAGATATGGATTTTGCGTATTCGCCGACCACCATGGATCGATAAACTTTTTCTGCGTGGCCGCCACCAAATGGAGCTTCAGCTTCAATGCCCGTCCACATTTGCTCAAGCATGGCCGTTAGAAAACTTGCTTCAAATTCTTTTGCAGCTTTTAGAACTGTTGGATCTTTTGCTTTTTCTGTAGCTTTCACTGCATTTTGCCCTGACACTTTCTTTGGGTCATTAACTGCCGTCTTGCTTTCATCTACTTTAAAAACTTCAGCTTTTGCTCGCACTGAGTTAGCTAATGATTTGATAGTCTGCTTTGGTGCCGCGTAGGCTTGAAATGCTGAAATTCCTAGTTGATCGGCCATTAGAGCACCTCGATTTCTGCTTGCAATGCACCGGCTGATTTAATCGCCTGGAGAATGGCGATCATATCTCTTGGACCAATGCCCAGCGCATTCAGCCCATCGACTAATTCTCTTAAGGTGACACCAGACTGGAGAATAGCCAGCTTCTTTTCTTTATCGTCGGTGACACCAACAGCTGTTCTTGGCACCACAACTGTTTCAGCGCTTTCTGGAGCGAGTTCATTTGGCTGACTTACAACTGGCGTTTCAGCTATTGAAACTGTTAGATTTCCTTGAGCAATGGCGACGGTAGAAATCTTTACATCCTTGCCCATCACGATGATGCCAGTGTTTTCATCAATGATTACTTTGGCCTGCTGATCTGGCTTAATACGTAATTGTTCGATATCTGTGAGTAGACCAATTATGTCACCACGATAAGAATAAGGAACATCCAGGCGAACTGTAGCTGGATCAACTGCATGGGCTGTTTTTTCACTCGTATATGTATTGATGGCAGCTGCGATGCGTTTTGCAGTTGTTAAATCTGGGTTTCTAAGGGCCAATCTCATTGTGCGGCGATCTTTCAGAGCGTATTTCACTTCTCGTTCAATAATCGCTCCGTTTGAGATTCGACCAACGGTTGGCACGCCCCGTGTAACACTTGCAGCATCCCCTTCAGCTTTAAAACCAGCGACTGCAACTGGACCTTGACCAACCGCATAGGTATTGCCGTCTGCTGCTAAAAGAGGTGTGACGAGTAGCGTTCCGCCTTGTAAGCTTTTTGAATCACCTATGGCAGACACCGTGATGTCCATCCTTGTACCCTGGGTTGAAAAGGGAGGCAGGTTGCCTGTAACCATTACGGCTGCGACATTCGCTGTTCTTAAGTCTGATTCACGCGTATTTACCCCTAAGCGTTCAAGTAAAGCTTGAAGTGATTGTTTGGTGAAAGGGGAGTTATTGAGACTGTCACCTGTGCCATTCAAGCCGACTACGAGACCATAGCCAACCAATTGGTTTTCCCTGATACCTTCAAAGTCGACCAGGTCTTTAATTCTAGATGACGCAAAGGCTGGCTCAATTGACACTGATAAGAGCTGAGCACTTACTAAAAGCGATACGAGCAATTTTTGTTTTATATTCTTAAAGCCGCGAACACTAACCAGACCACAAAGACATGGGCTCTTAAAGCTTAGAAAAACTGACCTTAATGTATCTCTGTTCATCATCAATTAGAAACTCTTTAGTTATGCCTTAAGCTTGCCCACAGGCAACCGACACGGTTTAGTTAGCTTTTTAAGTGTTCCTTCAGTTGCCCACATAGCAACCGGAGTTTTTTAAATGCTCCTTCGGTTACCTACAGAATTTGGGACATTTTTAATACAAATGGCCATAGGGCACCCGAGGATTTGCTTCTTAAATAGCGAGAAATGTGCCAGAATTGGCAAAACCATCTAAGCAATTGTTTTTATTGCTTTTTTCTTAGATTTCGTTTGCTTTAGATGGTTTTTTCAATCATTTATCTTTGAAAACGGTAATTTTTGCCGATCTATTTTTTCTTTTTTTACCTTTTCCCGGCAAAAATGACCTAGTGAGTCTTTTCTCTCACTGCAATTGATTTTAAGTGGCGTTTCAGATTGCCCACTAACAACCGGGGCAATAACCGCTTTGAAGTAGATGTGGGTTTTTTGCAGCTTTCAATGCCGGAAAGCCTAAACTTATGATAAACTAGACACTTAGATTCATGATGGGGTGACTGTAAAATTATGCGGATTGAAAAACCAAAAGATTTAGCCAGGACAAAGAAGAAGTCATCTGCTTCGCAAGTAAACTCAACTGGTGCAAAATTTACGCTGGGTGTACCTACACCTGCTGCGACACTCACCGGAGCGCAGGCAACCTCTAATATTAACAATATTGGAGCGCTTTTAAGTGCTCAAGAGGTTGATAGCTCAAAAACACAAGCTGAAGTGGCTGTCAAACGGGGCACTGACATGCTTGATATGCTTGATCAACTCAAGGTCGGACTTTTAAATGGGCGTGTATCACCATCGACGCTTAATCGTTTAAAAACTTTGGCAACGAACCCGCAAAAGCTTGATAGCCACCAGGATTTAAAGAAAGTGCTTCATTCTATTGAATTAAGAGCTGAAGTGGAATTGGCGAAGCTAGCCCAGCAAAAGTCTCAATAATTTAATATCACTGTCACCAGACTCTGTTAACTAGCTTCAAAAACGCGATATTTACCTTATTTTACTCATTTGATTAATCAGAAAACCTAGTTTCACTTGACTTCCACACCGATCACTTTAAATACCATTCACACTCATTAATAAATTCGACGTAAGTTCGGCGCGTGAGTTAAGGAGAGGGAAGAAATGGCAACGAAGAAAAATTCAAAAGTTTCTAAGACTGAAGATGGCCGTATCATTCTACCTGAAGGCTATAGCCCTTCTAAAGATGAGCCATTTATGAATGAACTGCAGCTTGAGTATTTTCGCCAGAAATTACTCAACTGGAAGGCTGAAATTTTAGAAGCCACTAAAGAAACCATTCAGCACTTACAAGATGATAGCGAAAAACATCCTGATATAACAGACAGGGCCACCTCTGAAACGGATCGTTCATTAGAACTGCGCACCAGAGACAGGCAGCGCAACCTCATTTCTAAAATTGAAGAAGCGATGGCGCGTCT
>CAXIDO010000373.1:0-3076 GCA_964022745.1 uncultured Methyloligella sp.
TGAACCACTCACCAATCATAAAATCAAATCATCCAGTAAGAATCTTGTAAAAATAGCCTGATTTACGGATGTTTATGAGAGCAGTGTAAGAAAAAATGTTGAAATTCACACTTAGCCACCATAAAGAGGCCGCTCAGTGATGTTTTTTGTGAAATTAATTATTCATATTTTTTGCATGATTCTTTGTGAGATGCCCAATTTAGTTGGGTAAATAAAAAATGGGATTAAGCTTTATATCTTGAAAGATTTTAAAGCAGAATAAAAAACAAAAAAAACCGACAGGCGATTTCTCATCCTGTCGGTTTTAAACCCATGATCGAAAAGTTTTCTAACTTATGCGCGGTCTAGTTCAGCTGGCATATAGCTAGTTACTTCCATGCCTGTTTCAGTTTCAGATACTGAAGGTGTTGTCCATACTTTCATTTGTTCTCTCTCCCAAGGTTTGAACCTTAACAATTATAGAAATATTTATTAATTCATCACAGTCATGTTAGCTGGTATTTTCAGGTATTAGAAATGGAAAAAAGTCTAAATTTTTCACTTTTTTAGACTAAATAGTGATATTTCACCTTGTTTCTGAGAATATTCTAATAAAAACCTAAGTTTTGACTTTTCATCGGACTGAATCAAAATTTATCGGATAGTTAAACTCTAGGCTTATCCACCGGCAACTGGGGGCCAAATTGCGAGGGTGTCTCCATCAGTTAATGTCGTTTGTGCTGCGCTTATGAGGGGTGTGTAGTTGCCGTTTACAAGGATTAGATGGCAACTTTCTTTTGGCACGTTATATTTATCTATCAGGTCCATGATTGTTGTGTTTTCAGGCACAGATAATGTGATTTGGTTCTTTTTAGCTTCGGCTGGCAATGATGTGGCCAAGGTCGCGTAAAGTTTGAAAGTAATGTTCATTTGGGTCGACACCTCATTGGGTTCTGATTTTTATTTACATTAATGGGTATCTTCTCAGAACTCAATTATCCATATGCATAATAAGGGCGGTGAATTCTCATTCTCCGTATTTTTTGTTGCCCTTTCACTTGTCCACAAGCAACAGAGGCAGCACACGTGCTATTATACCGCTTGAGTTTTCTTTTTAAGCGTGCTGTCAATTGTTCGCGGTGTATTAGCATTGTGAACTTTTAATTAAAAAAGCGCCATGAAAAAATTCATAGCGCTTTTTATTTAGGCTTAAAATTAAATATTCTAAGTAATAAGATTGAGAGACTTAGAAATCGAGTTCAAGGCCCCATTTGATTGTTACATCAGCTGTGTCGTCGTTTGTTCCGAACAGAACACCAAATTGAGCTTCTAGTTCCATACCTTCTTCTTCGTCATCACCATCATCATCGTTATCTTTTAGTGATGTTTTCTGATGACGAGGTTCTAGTTCTGTTGAATAGTAAAGAACAGGACCAACCATATGTTCATCTAGATCATCTTCGTCTTCTTCATCAAAGTCTTTGTGGGTGGCGTAACCTTCAACACCAAAGCCTAAGCTATTGGTCATTTGGTATCTTACTTGGTAAGCAAAATAGACACCATCAAATTGTTCATCTTCTTCATTGTCAAGATCGCCAATGTAATAGAGGTTTCCTCGTACAAGCCATTTGTCAAAAGAATGTTCAGCGATGACACCAAGAGCAAATTCTTTTTCGTCTTTTTCATCATCATCTGTTGCAAATTCTCGACTTAAACCACCAAAAAGGGCTAAACCAAATCCATTTTTCTCAGGATCAATGAGTTCAATTTGGATTTCACCTTCAAGTTCAGACAACTCAAAGTTTCTTTCGCCTTCTTCCTCTTCAAAACCAATACCAACGGTTAGTAGGAGCCAATTTGTGATGCCTAGTTGAGCTTCGATTTCTTCTTCGTGAGCATAAGCTCCTTCGCCATTATCATCAGTGTAGGTAGCTTCATATTGTACTTCGACTTCACCCTTTTCAACCCCAGCTTCTTCTAGACTTAATGCGTTTGCAGGCAATGTCCAAATAAGAAGCAAGGCAGCAGATGCAGCAATTTTTAATTTATTAATCATTATATCCCCCTGATTAGGGCAATTTACTTGCCTTAGTTATTAATACTTATCTTTGGTAATTAAATTTAGAATGATTGGATATAGTGAGATAGCAATTTTTGTAATTAAAATTGTGAATAGGTACAGACGGTTGTTTAAACGTCACAGAAAATGAGAGGCCTCTAAGAAACTTCTGAGAAAACATAAGTAAAATTAATGATTTAACAAAAAAGCCACCTTGTTTTCTTACAAGGCGGCTTTTGTTTTAAGTGTCTTTTTAAATTATCTAACTTGAATTAGACGATTTTGTATTAGTCGATGTTTTTGAATTTAGACTATTCCCTGAGCCACTGCGACATAAGCTTCTGGTAGGCGCTGGGGTTCTTTCATTAACTTGTCTTTCCATGGGCCTAGGTCTAGTTCAGTTTGAATGAGACCGCGCAGGATACCGACATGTTCGGTTAAGCCAACGGCTTGGCCACCGACGAGTTTGTTGCCATCAAATTCGAGGCGGAGATATCTGTTGTTTGGAAGGTCGACCATTTTTGCACTGTCTCCTCCTTCAACACCCATCCATAAACCGAATGAAGCTGTGATGAGGCCCATTGATTCAAGAACGTTCATGTTGAGACTGCCTTCATGTGGTGTGGCTTTGCCTGTCATATTTTGTGCAGCGATGCGACCATGTTCTACAGCGACGGGTTGAATAGCTAGCATCTCAGCTTTTTGTGTTGAGAAGTCTGTTGCCTGGCAAACATCACCAGCTGCATAAACATCTGGTACGCTTGTGCGCATGTATTGATCAACCAAAATGCCATGTTCGATTGTCACGCCGCTCGAAGCCAGGAAGCCGATGTTTGGTTGAACACCAGCTGCTACCACTAGTAGTTTAGCGTCGAGAGCTTCACCGCCTTTAGTATGGACGGTTAGGCCTTCAGGGCCATCTCCAACTTCTGAGATCATTGTGCTGGTTAATACACGAACACCTTTAGACTCGCACCATTGCTGCAGCATAACGCCAGCTGTTTCATCGAGCATGCGGGGGACCATGCGGTCACCCAT
>CAXIDO010000374.1:0-3071 GCA_964022745.1 uncultured Methyloligella sp.
ACCAACGAGGTCATCTCCATAATGAATAGAAAAGCGAAAGAGAGAAGGGTCAATGCGAGTGAAATGATCAAGCAAACTTTCTTCGCCAAGCGCTATCTCACTCCACGGTAAGATGTGAGAAAGTTTACTGGATAAACATTGGGCGCGATCAGAAGTAATACTCTCTAATGAAAGCGCTTCTCCTTTGATTTCGCCAAGGTAATAGCGAGAATTTTTATAACCATTCGTCATGATAGAGCTCTTTACCCTAAAGTGTGCGAGTGCTAGCGAAAAAGCACAAGTCCGTATGAATGCGTATAAGAAAAGATATATTTTTCATGATAGTAGTATTGCGTTCAAAAAAATTAAATGTTCCTTTTCAGTAATGAGAGTTATCTCCAGGCCTGTTTTCATAACAAGTGCTGGAAATTTGTGGCTCTCCTGCCGCTAATAATTCACTAACCGTTACAAATTCATACCCTTGCTTTTTTAAATCGGGAATAAAAAGAGGAAGAGCTCTCGCTGTATTCCGGCCTCGCCCATTCGCATGAGCAATGATAATAGCCCCTGGTTTCACACGTTGCTTAACAATAGAGGCAATTCGCCTTGCAGATTGCCCAAACGCAGGGTCTCCAGTCACAATGTTCCACTGAATTGGCAATTGCCCATGTTTATAAACTTCTTCAAGGGCTTGTTTATGGCATGTCCCAAATGGAAAGCGAAAAAGGGATAGTTTTTTAGGAACGGAAGAAAGAGGAGCAGCAAAAGAAGAATCTATTTGTGAAGAATGTGGTGAAGATAGAAAGTGACTTACCAAAGAAGGCGCAAAACAAAACCGATTGGAAAGAGCGGTGTAAGCTCTTTCATAGGCACCTTGGACTGAAGAAATTTCACGCACCAAAGCTTTTCCATGGAGTTTGCGCAGGTTCTTATGTGACCAACCATGACTTCCAATTTCAAAAAGCGGGTCTGCAATCAATTGTTGAGCACGTTCACTATGGTGATCAAGCCACTTACCCCCAACAAACAGCGTTGCTTTTATTTTGTGTGCTCGTAAATAATCGATAACACCACCGTCATACCCAGAGATTTCATAAGCCCCCTCACAAAGATCAAGTGTAAGGGCAATAAGTTTTTTCCCCTTTGGTAACTTCACCCATCTAACCGTACCTTTTTTATAAGGTCCATTTTGGATAGGTAGTCGAGTTTTAAGCGAAAATGCAGACTTATGAGCAGGAGGAGAAATGCCATGTCGAGATCGCTGTGCTTGGATTTCCTTTGGCGCTCCTTTCAACTGCTCAGTAGTCCAACAGCGCTTTAATAGTTGTTCATTTCCTTGAGCATAGAGAACAGAAGAAGGAAAGAGCAAGCCGGCAAATGAGTATATGAAAAAAAAGAGGGAAAAGTTACGTCTCAATGAGAATAGATAAGAGACACAAATAGAAAAGAAAATTTTCATTTTTCACACTCCAGACCTACAGCAAAAGGAAGCAAAAAATCACCTAATTTCAATTCTATACTAAATATTAGAAAAACACGAACTCTTCTAAATCGTTCCGCCTTAAAGTGGATGCTGCGCCGGTTGCTAGTAGGTAACCTGAAGGCACATAAAAAAAGTGGGCATCTGAAGCCAAACTTGCGGATGCTGGTGGGCATCCGAAGCAAAAAAATGAACAATAAAAATGGAAACTGGAGCTTTTCTTCAAATTTTTTAAAAATGGAATGCACAAGGATTGGGAGAATCAACAGGTTAATGTATAATGGTGATTCGTAGGCGGGTATTATTAATTGTAACTCTAATTGTGTGGGGAGTTTGATGCGGCAAAGACTTGCACCAGAATCAAATCGTATAGCAGACAAACTATGGGCAGCTATGCGCGACAACGAAAAATGGTGGTCAGTGAACGACATTTCAACAGAAACAGGAGCAAGCGGTCGATATACAAGACGCTATGTAAGAGCTCTAAAAGAGGCCGGTTATGTTGAAGCTTCTGATGAAGCAAAACGGTTTCACTCGACTTATTATAAACTTATCAAAGACACCGGCGAAACAGCGCCAATTTTACGCGGACGTGATGGCAGTCTTGCTGTTTACGATCCTAATTTATCTGATATGACGGGCGAAGAGCTTGAGCAAATTCGTAGTCAGTTAAATTTAACATTACGTGAGTTTGCAGACATAATAGGTGTGCGCGATCCAAGAACGGTACGCCGTTATGAAACGATGGATCACGTACCTCCTCAGGTTGCAGATACAGCGCGCAAAGCTCATTTGCGTTAAAACTTAGGTTTAAATCTCTAACTTAAGAACTCATCATATATTGAAAAAATTCATATTAAGACAAATTTCCAAAAGCCTCTTAACTCCTTTAGACATTTAAAACTGAAGGATGAAGAGGCTTTTGGTGTTTAAAAATATGAAGTAGTGATATTTAGCTCATAAATATAGCCTTGCAGGTATTAGCCTCTCGCGCTATTACAAACCATCAAATATTTAAGATCCACAACGTCTAAAGGTTCATAAAGATGCAAATCAATGAGGCCACGGTGAAAAAGATCGCCAAACTGGCACGCATTAAAGTCACAGATCAGGAAACAAAGTCATTGGAAGGTGAGTTGAGCTCAATTCTTTCATGGGTCGAACAACTAAACGAAGTCGACACCGATGATGTGGAACCTTTAACAAGTGTTGTCGAAACAACGATGAAAAAACGTGAAGATGTTGTGACAGATGGTGGCTATGCACAGCGAGTGACCAAAAACGCGCCGCTTTCTGAAGATAATTTCTTTGTTGTTCCAAAAGTGGTGGAGTAAAAAATGCCAGATTTATTAGATTTATCAATCGCTGAAGCTCGCGAAGGGCTGGATAATGGTGATTTCTCGGCTAAAGAATATACTGAAAGCCACCTAAAAGAAATTGAAAGCGCCAATAAAGCGTTAAATGCCTATATATTAGAAACACCGGAAAAAGCGCTAGAAATGGCAGCTAAATCTGATGACCGTATGGCCAAAGGTGAAGCCGGATTGCTTGAAGGCATTCCACTTGGCATTAAAGATTTTGTGTCGACAATGCTCTGAATTGGCTTGAGCGA
>CAXIDO010000375.1:0-3063 GCA_964022745.1 uncultured Methyloligella sp.
TATATCATGTACGAGATTGCCGATTGCAGCCCTATCTTTACTGCCAGCGAAACGGTGAGCTCGCCCCCATTCCGCCAACGCATTTTTTGCAGGAAGGTGACGTTCCTCAATAAGTTGAAGAACGTCGATTGCAGCGCTTAAGCGGCCTGGGAGTTTCATATTATTGTTCCGTTTTTTTACATGACGGCTAATCCAAATCGGCCCCACATAACCATCAATAGGACATTGGAGGCGGCGAATGCATAAAACCGCATTAGTATATTATTATTGCTGACATGAATGATGGCATGCAGAAGACGTAAACCAACATAGCCCCATGCACAATAAAGAAATGTGCTGTCTGCAAGATTGGTAACCATCAACAACACTATTAACAGATAAAACAAAACAGGTATTTGGAGTTGATTATGATAAGAATTGCCAACTTTTGTGGCTTTTTCCGTCCAATTTGGTTGTCCGAGAGCTACATCCTTTGGCTTCACTTTGCCCGATTTAATCGATTTCACCCGTAAAAATGCCATTGCTAACAATAAAACAAAGGTAATAGCGACTTGAACGAATAGTGGGGGTAATAATTCCATATTTTTTTCCTCAATTTTTAAGTACGCAATGTTTTTAGGCATAGAAAGCAATGGCAAAACGAACCCACATTGCCATTAGGATGAAACTGGAAATGGTGAAAAAAACGGTGCGAATAACATTTTGCGAGATGAAGATATGAAAGATGTAATGAAGGATACGGCTAATTACATAGCCCCAAGCTAAATAGAGTTGTAGTTGATCATCTGTTTTGGTGACCACTTGTAATATCACTAGCGCGATAAATAAAACTGGCATTTCAAATTGGCTGAGAAAATTACTATCGGCCCTTGTTGCTTTTTCTGGCCACTCTACTTTCCTTAGTGGTATGTCATCTTCATTCACTCTCTTTGAAAAGATTTCAACAATGCGAAATCTGACTAATGTGAACATCACTAAAAAGGTCAATGCAATTTGCACCAGCAATGGCGTGATTAAACTCATTCTATTCTCTCCCTCAACAAAATATTTACCGTCTGAGAGATTAAACTACGTTAGTAACTTTAATTTTACAAGTTTCTTTTTATGAGCTGATTTACACGCACAAAAAAGCCACCCATTTGCATTTGAAATGGACGGCTTTTTTTCAAGAAAAGACAGGCAACTTATTTGTTTAAGAGGAGCCTGGATAGTTTGGGCTTTCCCTTGTGATTGTCACATCATGCGCATGACTTTCACGAAGAGAGGCGCTTGAAATGCGGACGAACCTGGCTTTTTGCTGCATTTCTTTGATGGAGGCAGCGCCGGTGTATCCCATCGCAGCTCTTAGGCCGCCGACCATTTGGTGGAGCACTGAACCAACAGGACCTTTATAAGGCACTTGGCCTTCAATACCTTCAGGAACGAGCTTGAGTTGATCGTTGACTTCCTGTTGGAAATAGCGATCAGCTGATCCTCTTGCCATAGCGCCAACAGAGCCCATGCCTCTATATGATTTATATGAGCGGCCTTGATATAGGAAAACTTCTCCTGGGCTTTCATCTGTTCCCGCCAGGAGTGAGCCCACCATCACGCAATCAGCACCAGCCGCGAGAGCTTTTGCCATATCACCTGAGAATTTAATACCGCCATCGGCAATCACCGGAATGCTGTGTTTATTGGCGACTTCAACGGCCTCTACGATCGCTGTCAATTGTGGCACGCCAACGCCAGCGACA
The DNA here is from genome assembly GCA_964022745.1 of uncultured Methyloligella sp. Classification (GTDB taxonomy): domain Bacteria; phylum Pseudomonadota; class Alphaproteobacteria; order Rhizobiales; family HXMU1428-3; genus HXMU1428-3. Next base: position 1,737 of record CAXIDO010000375.1, read on the forward strand.
ATTCTTGTCGTACAGATAGAACCGGGACCGATGCCGACTTTTACTGCATCTGCGCCAGCGTCAATCAAACCTTTTGTCCCTTCGCCAGTGGCGACATTGCCTGCGATAACCTGGATGTCACCTGATATGTCTTTAATCCGACTAACAACATCAAGAACTTTTTTAGACTGGCCGTGTGCAGTATCAACTACGATGATGTCCACACCTGCATCTAACAAACGCTCTGTGCGTTCATAGCCATCATCACCCACGGTTGTGGCTGCTGCTACTCTTAGGCGGCCTTGTTCATCTTTGGTAGCGTCTGGGTGTAATCTTGCTTTTTCAATGTCTTTTACAGTGACAAGGCCTGTGCAATGATAGTCATCGTTGACTACAAGCAATTTTTCAATGCGGTGCTGGTGAAGCAAACGTTTTGCTTCATCCATATTCACATTTTCTTTGATGGTGACCAGTTCCTTGGTCATCAACTCTGATACGGGCTGTTCTTTTTTATCAGCAAAGCGAACATCTCTATTGGTTAAGATGCCCACTAATTTTCCTGATTTTTCAACAACAGGCACACCGGAAATGCGGTGACTATCCATTAAATTTAGCGCATCACTTAAAGTATCTGTTGGCTCAATGGTGACTGGATTAACGACCATGCCTGATTCGAACTTTTTAACTTTGGCAACTTCTGCTGCTTGTTCGGCTGGTGTGAAATTCCGGTGAATAACACCAAGGCCGCCGGCTTGTGCCATTGCGATGGCCATATTGCCATCTGTCACGGTGTCCATTGCTGAAGAGATAATCGGTATATTCAGCTTTATTTTACTTGTCAGATAAGTCGACGGGTCTACCTGGCCGGGCATAACCTCGGAAGGGCCTGGGCGCAATAAGACGTCATCGAATGTTAGGGAGGTTGGTAAGTTATTCAAATCTGAGCCAAAATCAGAGTGAGAGGCCATTTGTCGTTTCCTTCGTGCAAGCATCGGATCATCAAAAATTATCCTGATGTGCTCGTTCTTCTATCACTTTGTTTGGCAAAAGAAAAGGGAGAGAATGGAATTATCGAACTCCAGGTCATTTCACGGCATAAAACCTGTAAATGGCGTTAATTTTTGAGTGTTTTATACTCATATTTCACTTTTTCGGTTCTTTTTTTGCTACACCTTAATCTTAATTCTTTAATCTTTTCTACCCTTAAAACCGGTTGCCATAACGTATAGTTCTGAGCTATCAGCTCGGCTGGCGTCTGGTTTGACGTGGCGGGTTTTTTTGAAGTGTTTCTTCATTAAGGCAAGTAATTCATGCTCAGTGCCGCCTTGTAGAACTTTAGCTAAGAAAG
>CAXIDO010000376.1:0-3044 GCA_964022745.1 uncultured Methyloligella sp.
ATTAAAATTTGAATTTTTCGAAGAAGGAGCTCAGCCCTTTTCGGGCTGAGGGACATGGCGCAGCGTCAGCGAGCCCGGCGCTTAGCGCCGCCTCTCGGAGGCCCACTGCGACAGCAGTGGAATAGCCGTGAGAGAAAACTAAGCCGCTTTTTCCAGCGGCCCAGAAATAGGAAGGCGAACCGTGAAAGTCGTGCCAACGCCGACTTCACTTGTAAGTGAAATATCTCCACCATGGTAATCGATAATTTGTTTTACAATGTTAAGGCCGATGCCGGTTCCAGCAATTCCCGTTGATGTCTTGGCGCGGAAGAATTGTTCGAACATATTAGGCAAATCATCTTCATGAATACCCAATCCTTCATCTTGAACAGAGATAAAAATATCAGAAGCATCGTGATGCGCTTTAACCGTGATAAAAGGTGCATCAGGCGCATACTTAACTGCATTTGTTAAAAGATTAGTGAGCACTTGATCAATCTTAACTTTATCAGCCTGGATTAAGTTTGGTAGGTCCAGATCATCGAAATTTAAAATGTGATGATGAGAAATTTCTTGTTGCCGAGCACAAACACTTTTTATCAGTCCAGAAATATCACAATCTGAAATTTGGACACTGAGCTTACCTGCATTTAAGCGAGCTGCGGACAAAGTGCTTTCCATCAAAGACGACATCCGCCGAACAGCTTCCAAAATAATATCAATGCGTTTTGATAGGTCTTCGTCCGTTAATTTACCCTTTTTGCGCAATAAGCGCTGGGCAGAACTATCAATGATAGCAAGCGGTGTTCTAAATTCATGTGACGCCATTGATACAAATTGTCGTTGCATTTCATTAAGATGCTGTTCAGCTGCAAGGGCTTCCTGAAGCTGGGCAGTACGCTCGATAACAATTTCTTCTAGGTTGTCTTTATGTTGTCTTAGCTCTTCTTCTTTGCGCCGCATTTCTGTAACATCAATGCGAATGCCAACAATTTGCCCATTGGCATTACGGTGCTCTCTTCGAAGCATAATGCGTCCATCTGCCAAACGTCCCTCAGTTTCAAAATCAAATGTATCATCAGAGCGGTTTTTAAGCTGGCTTTGCACCCAATCTTCTGGGTCCCAGTCACCGATATCCCACATTCCCTTAGCTAAAGAAGACCTAACAAGTTGCTCATATGTAATTCCAGGCTTTATCTCATCATTAATACATTCATAAAAATCTAGAAACGCCTGATTGACCATAACAAGTCGATCATTTTTATCATAAACAACAAATCCATCACGCATTGAATTTATTGAAAATGCTAGCCTGGAATAAGATTCTTGAATTTCTTCTTCCATCGCCTTTTTTTCACAAAGCGTATCTAGATATGATCTGGAAGCTTTCGCCAACTCACCAATTTCATCATTTGAATAGACATCAAGGTCAACATAGAGATTGCCTTCATGCATATTCCGCCAAAATTTTAATATTTTTTTAATCGGTCGGGAAATCAAAGAATTTGCCAAAAGCAAAGCCACACCGATGCTTGTAATAAAGGTGCCAATTGAAAACCAGAAAATTAACTTAAGCGCTGCCTCTTCATGTTCTTGTACATGCTGGGCAGATTGAAAAGTGAGTTGAATAAGTTGGTTTTCGAGACGGTACAGACGATCTGAAATAAATTGCTGTTGGTCAATGAGTGCAGAAATATTTGTAATGACATCTGCTGATACATAACTGTCTGGATGAGCAAAAACAGAATATGCATTTTTACTAAATTGCAAAAGAATATCTTCTACATATTGCATTTCATATTGGACGTTACCAATATATGAATTTGTAAAATCGGTATGATTTTCTTGTTGTAATAACTTGTTACCGCGAGAGAGGTTTTCTTTAATTTGCAGAGCTATTTTATCAAGATCGGTTCTTGCCCTAAGAAAATATCCTTTTGTAAAAGCATATTTATTATCTACAGAACGGGAAACATTGGTCAGTATTTTATTTTGCTCATGCTGCAAAAGAATAATTTGACTGATAACTCTATTCAGTGGCAAAAATTCTTTGGCGACCGCGTGAGTTTCATCATTGATCTGCAACATTTGATAAATGCTAACAGCAGAAACCGCTATAGTTGAAAGAAAGCTAATTCCTACAATCGCAAGAATTTTCGCTGTTAAACCAATACGCATCACAAAATCCTACCCAAAACAAAAAAACTGACCTTGTTTGAGCTAGATTTCAAATTTACGAATATTCTTATTATAAAAAGCAACAAAACAAGTTGGCTTATATTAAGAAAGAACGATTAAGAAACGATTTTGAATTGCTTAAAAATTTAATAAACTTTGATTCGAAAAAAAACAAACAAAGCAATTGTTCAGTAAAATAAGAGGTTTAACTTAACTATGAGGTGCAACTACCGCCGCCAAGGACGCAAAATTTAGAGCAATGAATGTGACAAAGTTTAACAGCCCCCTCATCAAACATACCCCCATCGATTTTTAGAGATTTCTCGAGAGTATCACCCATTTCAAAATCAGCCCTGTAAGGTAAAAGCGTACACGGTAAAATCTTTATACTGGTTTCACCTTTTCGCTTAACAACCATACGGCTAGTGGAGCACATAAGGTCTTTCGGACTAAGGCCTAGAATATCCCAGCATTTTTCAGTGATTTCAGGTTTGTCAGCTTGTTCATCCATCTCAGGAAAAATCATCAAATCATCCGGGTTCGTAGCTGAAAGTGACCAACCTTGAGTATCAAATAAATTTTGAAAGGCATTGGTGACATTTTCGGCATCTTCATCCCACAAGCTTCGCCCAGCAATTGAAAATTGAAAGCCATGTTCGTTCAGCCAATTCAGACACGTTAAGCTTTTAGCAAAGCTTACTTTGCCTCGCTCTTTATCATGAAATTCTTCACTATAATGATCCAGGCTGATGCGCAAATTCAAACGTTCACTAAACCGTTCTTGTAAGTCAAGCAAACCAGCACGAACAGATTTACGCATCATGGGTGCCATGGCGTTTGTTAAAATTAAAAATAAAAAATCACGCATCAAAGCAGCCTCAGTCATT
>CAXIDO010000377.1:0-3040 GCA_964022745.1 uncultured Methyloligella sp.
GTGAATATCCCGTTCTTTTAGACTTCACAGATTACAAAGGTAGATTGCAGACTACACAGAATGTCGCTTACTGGATGTATCTTTCGTAAGTTGATCGTTTTTGCATCTTTGTTCACTAATTAAAGTATGTTCACTTAATGTTTTGTTCAGTTGATTTTTAATTTTGACCGGTCGTTCGATTTGTTCTTGCATACATTACTGGTGAAAACCCTAAAATAAAGAGGCTTTCTTGTGATTGGCTATTTGGTTCTCACTCCTTTTTTGGCTGCACTTCTTGCGCCAGTGCTTGTTTTTCTACTTGGTCATCGGGCGAGCTGGATTTTAGCTCTGGTTCCTGGCTATTTGCTTTATCGGTTTTTTGATTTTGTTCCCGCTGTTGCCAAGGGAGAAACGGTTTTACAATCCCATGAATGGCTTTCAGGGTTTGGCATCAACTATTCTTTTATGATTGATGGACTTAGCCTTACCTTTGCGTTCCTCATTTTAGGGATCGGCTTTTTCATTGTTATTTATGCAGGTGGCTATTTAAAAGGGCATCAGCATCTGGGCCGTTTCTTAGCTGTATTGTTAGCCTTTATGGGCTCTATGCTTGGTTTGGTTGTCTCTGATAATCTCATCACTTTGTTTGTGTTTTGGGAACTCACCTCGATCACCTCTTTCCTACTTATCGGCTTTGATAATGAACGTGAAGCTTCACGCCGTGCCGCACTGCAGGCCTTGATCATCACTGGGCTTGGGGGCTTGGTGATGCTTGCCGGGTTCACCCTTATTGGTCTTGTTGGTGGGACATTTGAACTTTCAGAATTGCTTTCAAAAGGTGACGTTATCAAAGAACATGGGCTTTATAGCCTGATGTTCTGGTTGGTTATGGCTGGTGCATTTACTAAATCAGCTCAGGTTCCGTTCCATTCCTGGCTCCCTAATGCTATGGAAGCGCCTACTCCGGTTTCAGCTTACCTTCACTCTGCGACCATGGTGAAGGCTGGTGTTTTCCTTCTTATGCGCACATATCCGATGCTTGGTGAGACGGAACTTTGGGAGACCGTTTTGCCGTTATTTGGCGGGGCGACTTTGCTTGTCGGCACTGTGCTTGCTGTTCGCGATAAAGATATGAAGCTTATGCTTGCCTACACGACTGTGGCTTCGCTTGGTTTGCTAGTGTTGATGCTTGGTGTTGGCGGCGAACGTGCAATTGAAGGTGCTGTGCTCTATCTTATTGCGCACTCTTTCTTTAAAGGTGCTTTGTTCATGGTGGTTGGCACTGTGGATCATGAAGCTGGAACCAGGCAGATTGATAAGCTCAGTGGCCTTCGCAGCGCTATGCCGATCACAGCGCTCGCTGCTGCGCTAGCGGCGCTTTCCATGTGCGGCCTGCCGCCTTTTATTGGCTTCTTAGCCAAAGAATCAATTTATAATTCTTTGACGCATGGTGGTTTGCACGAATGGACCATCGCGATTGTTGCCATTGTTGGTAATGCGCTGATGTTTGGTGTTGCTGCGAGCATTGCTATTCGTCCCTTTATGGGCAAGTGGGTTGACCCACCTAAAGCAGTGCACGAAGGCCCAGTGATGCTTTTCCTTGGACCGTTGGTTCTCTCAATAACAGGTCTTGTAACGGCACTCTTTGCCCTTCAATTTATGCAAATGAACTTCTTTTCACCTATGGTGAGTGCTGTTGCCGGCAAGGAGGTCACTCTTGACCTTCACCTCTGGCATGGCATTAACCCAGCGCTTATACTTAGTGTTGTCACTGTTGGTTTGGGCATTGGGGTTTTTGTTTTTACAAACGAATTGAAAAAGATTTTTGATAAGGTCTTGAACTTCATTAACTGGGGGCCTGACAAAGGGTTTGACCAGGCTATTTGCTTCCTCACGTGGTTTGCCGGGCATTTCACCCGCATTTTACAAACAGGTGAAATTCGCACTTACATGAGGATCACCTTTTTAATCACAGCGCTCACTTTGCTCATACCTATGTATAAGCTAAATATCTGGCCGGATGTTCCCAGCTTTCCTAAATTAAGTTTGTGGGAAATTGGGGTGTTCGTCATCTTGGTTGTTGGCATTCTACAAGTTGTTTTTGCTCGCACACGGCTCACAGCCATTATCTCTCTTGGCATTCAAGGTTTTTCAGTTGCGCTCATCTTTATGTTGTTTGGCGCTCCGGATCTTTCTTTCACTCAATTTATGGTTGAGACGCTTTCTGTTGTGATTATAGCTCTTGTACTCACGCGCTTGCAGCTGATGAAACAAGACCGCAGAAGCACCTTATCTCTGTTTTTTGATGGGCTTGTTGCCATCAGTGTTGGTGTTGGAATGGGGGCATTGTTGATGAATATCACTCAAATGCCGCTTGATTTGCGTCTTTCTGAATTCTTCTCAACTTACTCGGCTGCGATTGCGCATGGTCGTAACATTGTGAATGTTATACTGGTTGACTTCAGAGCGATTGATACGCTCGGCGAAATTACGGTTGTGCTTATCACAGGCGTTTCTGCACTTGCGCTTATTCGCGTCAAAGCCATTCCTGAGAAAAGAACTAAGACAACCAAAGGCTCCCCAGCACTTAAGGAGACTTCATGAACACTTTGATTTTAAGGACCATTGTCCCGCTACTGACTGGCCTAATGGTTATTTACTCCATCGTTGTTTTACTTGCTGGTCATAATGACCCTGGTGGCGGGTTTATTGGCGGACTGATTGCAGCATCTGCTTTTGCGCTATATGGCATTGCTTGTGGGGTCGCCCCTGTTCGACGCGCGCTTTATTTTCACCCTGTTTCAATCGCAGCTTTTGGTATGCTGCTTTCTGCTTTAAGTGGTGTCATCTCTCTTTATAAGGGTGTCCCTTTTCTAACTGGTCTTTGGTGGTTTCCAGAAATTGCTAAAGGGGTTGAAGTGCCTTTATCAACGCCTCTGATGTTTGACATTGGAGTTTGGCTAGTTGTTGTTGGCTCGCTTGTGACCATTGCCCTCGCATTAGAAGAGAAGGAGTAAAGACACATGGAAAGTTATCTTTCAATTTTAGTTGGTCTTTATTT
>CAXIDO010000378.1:0-3039 GCA_964022745.1 uncultured Methyloligella sp.
TAGCAGCGAAGAGGGGGCAGGCCTTGTGGGGTAGGTGGGTGATATTTCCCCGGTCAGTGTATAAGCACGCCGTGTCAGGGCGAGGATCCGCTTGCGGTCTGCATCATAAAACCCAAGCTCATCCATGTGCCGCAAAGTTGAGAGAAAATAATCAATATTCTTACCAGATTGGCCAACACACCGCCGAATAATGTCTGCCTTCCGCTGTACTGAAAGTGAACCAATATACTGCTTATGCCCGCGGTCAGCCACATAACATAAAGCTCTGCAAACTCGCCCACTTCCATCCAGTAATTCAACAGGCATGTATACCTCTCGGTAAACCCGTGTAACTTGCTCTCGTTTGCGCAAATAACTCAGCGTTTGTAAAGCCTGCAGTGGCGGCACATAAAACAACACCCCATCACAAGCCCCACCGCGATCAAGGCCAAGAACCAAACCGGGTTGAGCATAAGACCCCCGGTGATGAACGGAGCGCACACAAAACGAACGCTGCAACCCAGCGCATCGCCCCTTTACCCGGTACTCATAAGAAAATTCAGGCCGCCACATAAGAGAGCCATAACCAAAAACCCATAAACCTTGATTGGAGAAAAGACTTTGATTATCCAGCCCCTCCTTAGATAAAACCGAGTGATCATCTAAACCTTTAGGATTACCAACCTCTAAATTGCTTTTCATAAATTCACTCTCATTCAAAATTTAAAACTTAAGCCGGAAGTGGTCGCACTTGCATTGGCGCTGTTTTCATTCGGCTGACCTTAATGCCCTTCGGGCGGATTGGTTGAGCAACTTCCTTAATCGCATCCACCATAAACATCCCGGAAAATCGCGGCCATACTTTAGCACCGATGCGTTCAATCGCAGGGCTTGTTGCTAATTTCAATTTCGTATCAAAGGGAGCAAAGTGAACAAGCGGTTCAATAGTTAGCGGGCGAAACCAGGAACGAATAAGAAGATCCCGCAATTGCCCTCGGCTAAAAGGCTGCCCATGGCCAAATGGAGTGGTATCAACCCGTGCCCATAATCCAGACCGATTAGGAACAATAAGTAAAAGTCGCCCTTCCGGTTTCATAATGCGCCACACTTCTTTTAAATGCATTTCCACATCTGAAAAAAATTCAAGCCCGTGAATTTCGATCACCCTGTCATAACACTCATCGGCCACCGGAAACATATCTTCGTCAATCATCACCGAACGAAGAGGTCCCTCAGCTGGCCAAATGAGCCCGCCCTGTCCAGCAGGACTAAAAGCGCCCACTTGATATGAACTTGTTAAATAAGGTCTCAAATAGGGAGACGGGTACCCAACACCAGCTAAATTGAGCTGAGACCCACTTGGCCAATGTTCTTTTATTTTTTGTGTTATTTGCTGGCGTACCCGCAAACCTAGGGCGCTGGCATAAAAATCACGAATTTCAACAACATCTAAATGCATAGGGCCATAACCATATCTAACTATAAGTTTAAGGGCGCTTTATAAACACTTGAAAAACAATAACACTTAGCGCGTCACGAAACACAATAAATTTTGTGGATAGTAAATGATCATTTACCCAAGAAAACTGAAATGGGTCTTATTGTAATAACACCAAACATGACAAATATAACGATAAGATCTAAACTACCCAAAATAAAAAATGCCAAAGAAATACACCAAGAAAACAATCTGCCAATAAAAAATTTGAAAGACCCCGCTATGAGCTTAGAGACCATCCTAGTCCCCTGCTATACAGATAACTACGCTGTCCTTCTTCACGATGACAAAACAAATAAAACAATCTGCATTGATGCCCCAGAAGCCAGACCTATACTTTCAGCCCTTTCTGAGCGCAGTTGGTCCCTCGATACACTTTTAATCACTCATCACCACAAAGATCATATCGCAGGTATAGACCAGATTAAAGAAATCACTGGCGCTAAAACTTACGGCCCTGAAGCTGAAAAACTTCAAATCCCCAATCTTGATGAGCTAGTAAAAGAAGGCACAGCCCTGACTTGGTCAGGCAGAGAGGTTGATATTCTAGAAACTCCTGGCCACACCTTAGGACACGTTTGTTATCATTTTAAAGAAGAAAACATCATTTTCACAGGCGATACTTTATTCGCACTTGGTTGCGGCCGCCTATTTGAAGGCACCCCAGCCCAAATGTGGAACTCACTTTCTAAATTAATGATCTTGCCCAAAAAGACTAAAGTCTATTGCGGACATGAATATACCCTTTCAAACGCTGAGTTTGCATGTAAATATGAGCCAAACAAGATTGATCTACAAACAAGAATTATAGAAATCAGAGCCGCTAGATCAAAAAACCAACCAACCATACCAACAACAATTGAGAAAGAATTGCTCACCAATCCATTTTTAAGAGCCTCAAGCCCAGAACTACGAGAAAACCTAAACCTCGCAAATGCTACAGATGAAGAAGTGTTCACAGAAATACGAAACAGAAAAAACAACGAGTAATAATGATGAAAAATAACAACAGATACTCATAGGCTAAAACATTTCGCTGCTAAGTAAGTAACTGAAGCAAGAGTAGGCAATGGCACGAAGAAGGTGTGACGCCTTAATCCGGTTGTTATTAGGCAACTAACAAGCAATTGTAGTAAAAGAAAACAAAATACGAGCTATAGAAAGAAGGAGCTCAGCCCTTATTTAGGGCTGAGGGACATGGCGAAGTGCCAGCGCAGCCCGGTGCACAAGATCAGCCCGAGCGGAGCTTAGCAAGCACGGACAAGCTGATCGTAAGAAATGCCGCCCCTCGGAGGCTCAAACGCGACAGCGTTTTGAAATAGCCGTGAGAGAAAACAAGTGCGGTTGCTGGTGGGCAACTGAAGCACAAACAAAAAAGAACAACATGAGCCAAGACAACAAACTTTTCACCCAAACTGCAAGAAACACACTCTACGATATAATCTTCAACCGTAGAGACGTGAGAGGTGAATTTAAAAGTGATCCTATTGATGACGCTATCTTGGCTAGGCTCCTCATCGCAGCTCACCACGCACCGTCTGTTGGTTTCATGCAACCCTGGA
>CAXIDO010000379.1:0-3030 GCA_964022745.1 uncultured Methyloligella sp.
GGTTATGCCATTCCAGGAGCTATTCTAGCTATTGGCATTCTAATTCCGCTAGCTGCATTTGATAATATGTTTGATAGTTTTATGCGCAGCACTTTTGGCATCTCTACCGGATTACTTCTATCCGGCAGCTTGTTTGCTTTACTCTTTGCTTATTTGGTCCGGTTTCTGGCCATCTCACTTGGAACGATTGAAGCTGGGTTTCATAAAATTTCTCCCAACCTTGATGGCGCGGCCCGAACCCTTGGGCAAAACAGTGTTGGAGGGTTTCGTCTGGTGTTATTGCCGATCATGCGGCCCTCTGTTGCAGCGGCAGCTTTGCTTGTTTTTGTTGATACGATGAAAGAACTACCGGCGACTTTATTATTGCGGCCCTTTAATTTTGATAGTTTGGCGACGCTGGTTTTTGAGTTTGCTAGCCGCGAAGAATTTGAAGAGGCTGGATTGGCTGGACTTACGATTGTAGCGTTTGGTTTAATTCCCCTCCTAATATTAAATAGGACCGTTTCAACTGGTCGATCAGAACAAAGCAAAGACTAGTGTGTAAGTTCTCTAAAGAAATGTATCAGTTTAGCTTATCGGCTCACTGTTATCAGTTTGCCATGTCTCTTTTGATTTAATAGGCCGTGTAAAAAACTAACTGTTGTTGCTGGGTTAGCAACATCGCTGCGGCATGATTAAACTTTTTCTAAGTTTTTACTGATTTTCCCACAAATTTCTCTCTACTTTCATGCAAAAAACACGTAATTTTCTGAAATCATCCTTGAAACTTCCACAATGATAAGAGATGCTACGAAGCAACATAGAAATATTTTTTATCTGTTTTATATTTTAATCACAGATTTATCCTATGAGTTTTTTTTTAAATCAGATTGCTGAATTTGAGGCGATGTACCTTTGTAAATTTATGGACTTTATATTGATGTACTTTGAATTTACGTACAGTGAGAGCATATAAACTTTACTCACTATGATTGTTTTTATGGGGGCTCTTCAAATGCTCTTGATTGGGAAACTGAGATAATTTTTTTAATTTTTGACTGCCTTTTCAGCGATGAGTACACTTGAATGAGTTTAAAATTATATTCCCTTCAAAATAGACTAAGGTCTTTTCTGGACTTTAGCTCATCAACTTTTTCTATGAACCGTGCTTCTCTTACCCCCCTAATTGGCTTAGCTCTGTTTAGTCTTATTGGGGCTGTACTCTTGTTTTCTGTCACTGTTTTTTCTAATCCCTTATCAGCATCAAAATCTGACGGTTATTATTCTTTAACCTCCCCACTTGTGATTAGTGCCGCCCCGAAAGTTATCATCACTGAAGGAAAACTTCGTTTTTTCAATGGAAGTGTAAAGAAAAACAAGGCTGATCTTTTAGGCGGACTTCCCTTTAACTGGACAGATTTATTCATTGCTAAAAAACTTACACATATTGAACTTACTGACGCAAAAATTGCCCTTGATTTCAGGGGAACTAAAAGCGACGTTAATAAAGAACTCACACAAGAGGACACCAATCAACCAGTTCGCACGGCTCATAAGGAAAGTGGACTGGAACACGTAAAGATAACGAAGTCTTCATTGACGGTTTTTAGGGACTTTACTAAGCCTCTTCAGGTTGACCTTAAGAGCAGTCAGTTTGAAGTTGACTTAGACGATCATGAAATTGAGGGGGCTGGTCAGTTAAACTTCGGTAATAAAGTGACTGACTTTTCATTGAGCCATGAGTTTTCTGACAAAGACAAAAAAGGCGTTGTTCTCAATGAAATCAACCTTTCTCTTAAAAATGATGATTTTGTTTCTAACTTTGAGGGGGTTCTTGAAGGTCGTTCCGGACTTCATTTCAAGGGTAATGTTTCGCTAGAAATTGTTGATATTAATCACTCAAACTTATCATTTGTTAAATCACCAACTTCCGGGACTTCAGATGCCATTCGTTTTATGGCTTCGGGGCCTTTTATTTGGTCAAACCATGAAGGCACATTATCTGACGGTCAATTTAAATTTGGTCGAAACAAAGCAAGTGGAAGCCTTAGCTTAAGACTTAGCCAGGCAAATCCTGAAGTGACAGGAACATTAGCATTTGAAACTCTTAATGTTTCTGATTTGCATACTTTAAAACGGCGATCAAAACTTGCCTCAAAACAAACAGAACCGAATGATGATACCGCACCTCTTATCAGTACAATTAAGCTGATTACACCACTTATACGTAATTATGATGCTGACGTTCGCCTTTCTGCAAACCGCATAAAACTGCATGATCTAGAAATCAATGAAGCAGGTCTTAGTCTTTTTCAGAAAAAAGGTGAACTTCTGATTGATATGGCTGGGCTGAACTTATTAGAGGGTACAGCAACGGGCCTCATCAAAATAGATACGAACTCACCGAAACCTCGATGGCATATTAATTCCGGTTTTAAAAAAATCAATTTATCTAAGTTGAGTGGTGTTCTTCCTAACCACTCCTTTTTAAAAGGGATTGGTCATTTAAAGGTCAAGCTTACAAGCTTTGGAGATAAGGGCGAAGAAATATCTGAGAATATGTCTGGATCACTTCATTTTACACTACCTAAAGGCGGTGAAGTCAGCCTCGATTTAAGCCAATTTATTGGTGAGCAAGAAAAAAATTCGGAGCAGACTTTAAAGGACTTAAAGTCTGGGGAAAGCTCGTTCCAGTTTTTGAATGGTATAGCCCATTTTGCAAAAGGCTCTGTGATTTTTGATCATTTTATGGTGTCCACCAAGAAATATGACTTTACTGGCCATGGTTTTCTGAACTTGAAATCACAAGCCTTAAATTGGCATGTAGCAAGCTGGGAGACAACTGAACTCGTTGGGAATGATGTTTCATCAGAACCTTCGCAAAATGATACAGCTGACCTACCAACAGCAGATGAGAAGCAAAATGACAACCAGTCAGAGGACAATAAAAAGACGGTAGAGAACGTTATAAAAACGCCACTCTTACTTACCTGTAGTCATATTAGAGGATTTTGGGATGCCCTCAGCTTCGAGAAATACACAGCCCTGCAT
>CAXIDO010000380.1:0-3028 GCA_964022745.1 uncultured Methyloligella sp.
GGCTCCTTTTGCTGACGTTAGAGATATGGGGCATCTACTCCAGAGAGCTGGATTTGCTCTCCCGGTGACTGATCGTGATGTATTGAAAGTACGCTTTAATTCAGCTAATCATCTTATGAAAGAATTGCAGGCCATGGGAGCGAGCAATGTTCTGACCAACCGGTCACGCCTCCATAATACTAAAGCTTTGTTTAAACGAGTTAATGAGCTCTATGCTGAACATTATTCAGATGATGATGGCCGGGTATATGCTAGTTTTGAATTAATATATTTGATGGGCTGGGCGCCTCATCCAGATCAACAAAAGCCTTTACGGCCAGGCAGTGGGGCTGTGAATTTGAAGGATGTTTTTGGTAATTGAATAACTATTTCTAAAAGCAGATAAATAAAAGAAATTATTATTAATTAATTTCGTCGATAAGGGTCTGATATAAGCTCGCTACCTTATCACCAATTGATCCTACAGAAGCAACAATAGTTACACTAATGAGTGCTGCAATCAATGAATATTCAATGGCAGTCGCACCACTATCATCCTTTAAATAAGCTTCGATCTTTTTTAACATGTTCTTATTCATTTTTTTTTCTTAGTAAAAATCTAAATTTCTTAAACTTTAGAGAAAGTCCCTAAGCATCGCAATTAATGGCACATCAGCCGGTGGCATTGGATAGTCAGCTAATTTATTAGGTTTGACCCATTTTAAATTCTGCTCTTCCTTACCAATTATCTGCCCTTTCCATTTTCGGCAGATATAGAGCGGCATCAGAAGATGGAATTCTTCATATGAATGACTGGCAAAAGTAAACGGCGCCAGACAGTTCTCACTGGTATCTATCCCTAATTCTTCATTCAATTCACGGATTAACGCTTTTTCAGGCGTTTCACCCTCTTCAATTTTCCCTCCAGGAAACTCCCAAAGACCTTCCATTGATCGCCCTTTAGGACGCTCAGCCAACAAAACACGACCATCCCTATCAATCAGGGCACATGCTACAACATGTAGAATTCTTGTTTTGCTGCTCTTAATTAGAGTTTCTGATGACATTACTATTGCAAATTTCTCTTAATATTTAGCCTTAGGAAAAGATCAAATTTTATCTATTCAAGGAGATTTCTATAATTTTTGATGATTAACTGCGATAATCTGCGTTTATTGATATGTACTCATGCGTTAAATCACATGTCCATATTTCGGCAAGACCTCTCCCCAGCCCTATATCGACTTCAATGAGTATATTCTCACCTTTCATATATTCGGCTAGCGGTTCTTCATCATATCCTTCTATTCTGGCTCCTTCAGCTGTGACCTGATGACCGCCGATCCAGATATTGAGTTTATCCCGATCAGCTGCTTCTCCAGATTTGCCAACGGCCATAATAATCCGTCCCCAATTTGGGTCTTCACCTGCAATGGCGGTTTTCACCAATGGTGAATTGGCGATTGATAGCCCTATTGTTTTTGCTGCTCTCTTGCCTTTTGCCCCTCTGACCTTAATGGTCACGAACTTAGATATACCTTCACCGTCTTTAACAATTGCAAGAGCCAACTCTTTTAATTGTTTGTTCAAGATGCGGTTAAAGGCTCTAAGCCTGCTATCTTTTTCATCTGTGATTGGAGAGATGTTCGCCTTGCCTGTTGCGAAAACAAGCACGGTGTCGCTGGTTGAGGTGTCACCATCTACTGTTATGCAATTAAAGGTTTTATCAATCGCTTTCGATACAAGTTTTTGGAGAATTTTTTGCTCAATTGGTAAGTCTGTGAAGAGGTAAGCCAACATGGTTGCCATGTCTGGCGCTATCATCCCCGAGCCCTTTGCAATCCCATTTAGCGTGATTGTCTCTCCATCTATCATACAGCTCTTTGTTGACATTTTGGGGTAGGTATCAGTTGTCATAATGGCGCTTGCGGCCTCTGCATATGAAGCTGTACCAAGCTTTTCTTTTAGCCGGTCAATGCCCTGGAACATTTTTTCTTCAGGCAATGGTTCACCAATTACGCCCGTTGAAGATTGATAAACTTCAGACGTTTGGCAGCCTAAAATCTTTGCAAGGTAAGCGCCGATATCTTCAACGCTTTTTTCACCTCTTGCGCCAGTAAAAGCGTTTGCATTGCCTGAATTTACAATTAAAGCAGCTGCATGCCCCTTTTTTAAATTCTCCCGGCACCATTCGACGGCGCCCGAGGCTGTTTTAGACTTAGTCAGCGTACCTGCTGCCACTGTTCCTTTTACAAAGTTAGCGCAAAGCAAATCTAGTCGGCCTTCATATTTGATCCCTTATTTTGTTACAGCGAGCTGAACGCCTTTGATCTCAGGCATTTGGGGGCTTTTTTTAGGCGCGAATGGAGATGTTTTCATTGGGTGAAACTTTATATTTTCAAATGTTATTATAAATCTTCAGACATATTACGGCGTTCATAAAAAAACGCCATTGAGGATCTCTCTCAATGGCGTTTTATAAACAGTCTTCTTTGTGCTTCAGATTATCTTTCTGAGTGCTCTTTCAGGTTGCTCACAAGCAACCGTCGTATTTTAATGCTCCTTCAGGTTGCCCACAAGCAACCGTCGCTGCATCTGCTTTTTTTAGCTCCAGATGCCCACTAGCATCCGCTTTCTTAATAAACTTATTGGCTACCACGTGGTTGTTGTAGAGGTTTTTCCAATTCTTTATCAAGAAATTCAACTTTTGCTGTTTTGCGCAGGTTTTCAATCAATTCTTGAGCTTTCTTTTGCCAAAGAACTTCTTTGATCCGCGCCTGAACTGTTGGGAATGGAGGTAGTGGGCGCTTGCGCTTTTCTACCTGACGTATGATGTGGTAACCAAATTGTGATTTAACTGGCTCTGAAATTCCACCTTTTTTGAGATCAAAAGCAGCTTTTGCGAATGAAGGCACAACTTGTGTTTTGACTATAAAGCCTAAATCGCCACCTTTTTTCTTAGAACCTGGATCAATTGAATGTTCTTCAGCTAGTTTTTTGAAGTCACCACCAGCTTTCAATTTTTCAACGATCTCTTTCGCTAACTTTT
>CAXIDO010000381.1:0-3027 GCA_964022745.1 uncultured Methyloligella sp.
GCGAGAGCGAATGCCTTTTTTACCTGGAAATCCTCTGTGAAAGAAAAACATGGTGCTGACTATATGGCTTGGTCAGCGGCGACTGAGCGTAAGCTGGTGTGTATTGACCTAATGAGCGGAGAAAACAAAGGAAAATGGGAGTGCACCAGAACTGCCAGACCCTGTAAATCTGTTAAACCAGTGGTAGCTACAAAAGGAACTTGTAAGGAAGAGATGACGACAGGTTGGGGGGCACGGCGCGGGTCAGCTGCAAAGGCGCGGATTGAAGCTCAGTCAGGTTGGAAGTTACTTGTTGAAGGGTCATATGGTGCTGAATGGTCTGACTGGAGTTTGGCCAAGGAGACCGCCATTAAATGCGTAAGAAAGACCAAATATCAATTTCAATGTGTTGCATCGGCTAAAGCCTGCCACTCTTAAGCTCTAGTTTCTTTTTAGTGCTTCTCTTTTTAACGTTCCTTCAGTTTGCTGAACAGTACCCAACATAAAATTTGGCAATGAAGTGTGCTGATTTGTACACTTTACTCACCTTTGTGCTTTTGTTTATTCTTAAAGTTCAAGATTTATTTGTATTATTCATAATGCCTGTTTGAGTTGTTTTGGAGGGGACGACTTGATCACATGGGCTTTGTGAGGCATTTGACTGTATTGCGGCTGTTTTATTTTGCTATTAAAACCAATGCTTTAAAGATATTTTATACGAATAAATCCCTTCCGTTAACTATCAACTCATTTGTAATACTGATGCCCAAATATTGGGTGTGAGTGTGTTATAATTTTATTTTATCGAATAAATTGATTTGATGGTCTCATTCTAACTTTAAGGAGGCGGTGCACTATGGGTTTAGGGATGAAGGTTAATTATCCTGTTCGCGTGGCTGTTGTGGACAAAAACCCGTTGGTTGTGCGTGGTTTGCGCTCTTTGTTTGATGAGGATGGACGTTTTGATGTTGTTGCGTCTGCGCATGATGGGGCACGTTTGCTTGATGGTTTGGAATTTCTTTCAGTTGATATTGTGATTACTGGTTGGATTATGCCTTATTGCAATGGCCGTGAATTGTTGGAGGCTTTATCTAAACGAACAGATAGTCCCAAGGTTGTGGTTTATACTGGTGATATTGGGGATGTTGTTCCGCGCGAGGCCATGGAGCTTGGGGCATATGCTTATTTTTCCAAGGCTGAACCTCCTGAGCGCTTGCTTTATGTTTTAGATAGTGTTGCGCGTGGCTCTATGGTGTTTCCTTTTATGGGCAAACAACATGATCAAAGTCTTTTGAATTCCTTGACGAATAGAGAAAGCTTAATGCTTGAGAAATTAAGTCTTGGCATGACTAACCAGGAATTGGCTGATGTGATGGCCATTTCTCAAAATACAGTGAAATTTCACCTCCGGAATGTTTATTCAAAATTAAATGTCCGCAATCGTTCTGAAGCGGTTGCTCTTTACTACAATGAAGGGGCCTCTGATCTGGTTAATAGCCCTGTTTCTGGCCTTGTGTAATCCTTTCCCATCTATTTCTATAATTTTTTAAATTTAATTGAATGAAATGAATGATTTGATTTTTCTTGATTAAGTCATTGATTTTATTGATTCTTGTTGCGCTTAATCTTTCATCAAAAAAGTGAGCAGTTGCTTTGTTTTTTTGCGAAAAATGTTAAAAAAGTGCTAAAACCTACCCGTATGGGTAGGTCGTCCCTACCTGGAGGCATGTTTTGCACTTTGGTCAAAGATTATAGCTTTAATCCAAAGAGGGCGTTTAAGCCTTTGCAAAGAAAATTAAAAAGAATTTTCACCTTTTCGTCTGTGATTATTTTTTTGGAAGAGCTCGGGGAACTACCATGATGACAAGCGCCGGACGCGCCAGACCAGAACTAATTTTCGGTCTGAGGAAAGTTACTGAAGATGCTGCACGAGCTGCTTTTGACTGGATAGGGCGCGGCGATAAAGAGCGCGGTGATGGTGCTGCAGTAGACGCTATGCGTACCGCTTTACAACAAATTGAACTTGAAGGTTTGGTTGTTATTGGTGAGGGGGAAAAAGATGAAGCCCCTCAACTTTATAATGGTGAGATAGTTGGCCAACCTGGTGCCGATTTTAAAGCTGATATTGCTGTTGACCCGGTTGAGGGGACAAGTTATCTGGCTAAAGGTTTGACCAATGCCTTAGCGGTAATCGCGATTGCACCTCGCGGTAGCATGATGGACCCGGGCCCAGCTTTTTACATGGAAAAATTTGCAGCTCCAGCCGAAGCCAAGGGTGAGATTGATCCGGATTGGTCTGTCGAAGAGAAGATTAAAGTTTTGGCCAAGTGCTTAAAAAAAGATGTGTCTGACATCACTGTTTATGTGCTTGAGAAACCTCGTCACCGTCAAATGATTCAAGAAATACATGATTCAGGAGCACGTGCATTGCTTTACCCGGCTGGTGATGTTGCTGGCGCGTTATTGGCGGCAATCCCGGAAAGCGGTGTTGATTGTTTGATGGGTACAGGCGGCACACCTGAAGGAATTATGTCAGCTGTTGCGATTAGAGCTTTGGGCGGTGAGTTTATGGGGCGGATTGACCCGCAGCTGCAAACGGAAGCTATTGCTGTGAGAGAAGCTCAACTGGATACCTCTAAATGGTACAAAATTGAAGAGCTGGTTTCTTCCGATGATTTGTTCTTTTGCGCAACTGGTATCACGACTGGCCTGATGCTGGACGGTGTTGAAAGATTTAATGGTGGGTTCCGTATGCAGACCTTGATGGTCACTGGCGAGACAAATGAGCGTCAGGTTTTGACGACTTATACACCGAATTAGTATTGAGGTCTTTGTGGCCTGTCTGGGTAGATATTAAAATCCTATCTTATTGTTTTGAATAATAAAATTAACTGGAAGCGCAGATTTTATCTTGCAAGCTTCCCTGAACTGGGGACTGAAATCATGCCAAAGATATTGGATCGTCCGATCATATTAGGAGTTGTGGGTGATAGTGCCACGGGTAAGACAACTCTTTCAGCTGGTGTTGCTAAAATTTTGGGCGAAGAT
>CAXIDO010000382.1:0-3027 GCA_964022745.1 uncultured Methyloligella sp.
AAAAATAAATTAGAACCGCAAATAAACTGCCAAAGTGAACAGCAACATCAATAAGAGGTCCTTGGTCTTGCCAATTTGTTAAAAGGTGCACAAGGTTCAGGTGCCCAGAAGAGCTCACTGGCCAGAATTCAGTTAAACCTTGAATAATCGATAATAAGAGCAACTGTTCTATCGGCAACTCAACCTCCATATGCTCACAACTTGTTTTGTGAGGCAGTTTAAAAAATGTCTGTTTTTCGACATGAAATTTCAGTATTCCATAAAGGGAACTTAAGCAAGCCAATAATTGATGCTTGTTCTGTGTTGATATGATAAGTCATTATCAACGCAGCCATTTATACAGTAAGATCAAGCTATCTTACACACAAAGTTTAAGACTAACGGAGCCCTTAATGGTGCAGCTGATACATTATTCCCTTTGTCCTCTCTCAAGAACAGCCAGACTGTTATTAAATGAGTATGGCATAGAAACGGCTTTAGCTGAAGAAAAGCCCTGGGAGTGGCGTGCACCGTTTCTAGCTGTAAATCCAGGCGGCAATTTACCGGTTCTATTGTTAGATAATGCGGCCATATCCGGGATATACCCAATCACCGAATATTTAATGGAAACAAATATTTACACGCCTGAAGCTACAATCCCGGAGCTTTTGCCAGAAGATCCTGTCTCAAGAGCTGAAACAAGACGCATGGTTGATTGGTTTCATACTAAATTTTACCATGAAGTCTGGTCGTATCTGTCATATGAGCGAATAGAAAACCCATTTGTTCACCGGAAAGCCCCAAATCCAGAAGCAATTCGTGCTGCAATGGCCAATCTTCATAATCATATGGCGTATTTAAGCCGTCTTTTAGAAGAGAGATATTGGATTGGCGGTGATTATATTAGTATCGCGGATATTGCAGCAGCAGCCCATTTCTCGTGTCTTGATTTTATAGGAGATGTGACATGGGAAAGAGCACCGATCGTAAAAAATTGGTATGCAAGAGTGAAATCACGCCCGTCATTCCGCCCTTTGTTGCAAGATACGGTACCAGGCATTGTTCCTCCACCGTTTTATACTAATTTAGATTTCTAAAATTAAGCCTATAAACCAAGTAAATGATCAAAAGCGAACTGAAATCAGAGCTCATGAAACAAGCCCGCCTTGAAGGGTTTGATTTAGTTGGCATCACCGAGGCCCAGCTGCCATCTCTGAACAAAGTCGCTTTTGGAGAATTCTTAGAAAAAAATTGGCATGGCGACATGCTCTGGATGGAAGAAAAAAAGCAAAGGCGCGAAAGCCCAACCCATCTCTGGCCAGAGGCAAAAAGCATAATCATGCTCGCCATGAATTACGGCCCTGAGCATAACCCACTCCCTGAATTAAAAAAGACAAAAAACGGTGTCATTTCTTGCTACGCCAAGGGCAAGGATTATCATGACATCCTCAAAAAGAAACTCAAAAACCTTGCCCGCTGGTTCGTTGCCGAAACAGGGGCTGAAGTAAAAGTCTTTGTCGACACAGCGCCTGTGATGGAAAAACCACTTGCCATGCAAGCTGGCATTGGCTGGCAAGGCAAGCACACCAATATGGTCAGTCAGGACTTAGGTTCATGGACATTTCTTGGAGCCATCTTTACGACGCAAGAACTCGAAAGTGATGATAGAGAAAAAGATCATTGTGGCTCATGCAGAAAATGTTTGGATATCTGTCCAACAAACGCATTTCCAAAGCCATATAAGCTAGAAGCAAAAAAATGCATCAGCTACCTAACCATTGAACATCAAGGAATGATCGAAAGAGAACTACGCTCAAAAATGGGAAATCGAATTTATGGCTGTGATGATTGTTTAGCTATTTGCCCCTGGAATAAATTTGCGCAAACGGCCCAAGAGGCACGTTTCTTAGCCAGAGATGAAATTGATAACCCTCCATTAAAAGAACTGTTGAAACTGGATGACGAAAGTTTTCGAACTAAATTTGCAGGCACACCCATCAAGCGCACAGGACGCAATAGATTTATCCGCAATTGTTTGATCGCAGCTGGCAATTCAAAAGATCAAGAGCTGGTAGACGGTGTTGCATGTCTTTTAAGCGATGATAACGAACTTGTACGAGCAACATCTGTATGGGCTATGCAGCAACTCCTTGAAAAAGAAGCCTTTACCAAACTAAAACAAACTGAAATAGTGAAAGAAAAAGACCCGCTTGTTTTAAGCGAATGGCATAAAAGCGAACTTGAAAATGAACAATAAAAATGACTTGCTGTGTTTAGGTGCCGGATATACCGCCCAAACCATGATGAAACTCTACCCAGCTAAAAAAATGTGGGGCACCACAAGAACAATTGAGAAAGCAAGTGCCATAGAGGCAGTCGGTGCCACACCGGTTATTTTCACAGGTCAAACACCATCCGAAGAACTAAGTCCCATTTTAAGGGAAGCCGAAAATATTCTAATCTCCATCAGCCCAAAATTAGATGGCGGGCCCTTATTAAAACATCACCAGGAAGACCTGTTAGCTAATAAAAATCTAAAATGGATTGGTTATCTCTCAACCGTCGGTGTTTATGGCAATCATGATGGTGAGTGGGTTGATGAATATGCAGAAACAAGACCTGGCTCTGACAGATCACTATGGCGCAAAAGAACGGAAGATCAATGGATCGCTCTTAATAAAGAGCAGGGCATCCCTGTTCATATTTTCCGTTTGCCAGGCATTTATGGAAAAGGTCGGGGACCGCTTGAAAAACTAAAAGCAGGAAAAGCCCGCCGCATCAATAAAGAAGGGCAGGTTTTTAACCGCGCCCATGTGGAAGACATCGCCATGGTGTTAGAGACCTCCTGCCATAATCCCAACCCTGGTGCGATCTATAACATCGCTGACGATGAACCAGCTCCGCCCCAAGATGTACTAGCCTATGCCGCCGAACTACTCGGCGTAGAAATCCCACCATTGATAGAATTCAAAGACGCCGAAATGTCAAAAATGGCCAAAAGCTTTTACTCAGACAACAAGCGTGTCACCAACAAACGCATCAAAGAAG
>CAXIDO010000383.1:0-3027 GCA_964022745.1 uncultured Methyloligella sp.
GAAGAATTTGGTGGGCAAAACCTCCCACACCTTCTCTCTCAAGCCGTTAGCGAGTTTTGGAACAGCTCAAACTTAGCCTTTGGCCTCTGCCCACTCCTAACTCAAGGGGCTGTCGATGCCATAGCAGATCACGCAAATGATGAATTGAAACAAACCTACTTAGAAAAAATGGTCAGCGGCGAATGGACCGGCACTATGAACTTAACCGAAGCTCAGGCCGGCTCTGATCTTTCAGCCGTTCGCACAAAAGCTACCCCAAATGGCGATGGCACATACGCCATTAAAGGCACCAAAATCTTCATCACTTACGGAGAGCACAACCTCACCGAAAACATCATCCATCTTGTACTCGCTCGCCTGCCAGATGCCCCTGAAGGCACCAAAGGCATTTCACTCTTCCTCGTTCCTAAATTTATCCTTGATGAAAATGGGAACCCTGGAAAAAGAAATGATCTCATCTGTTCTGGCATCGAGCACAAATTAGGTATCCACGCCTCACCAACCTGCACCATGAGCTTTGGAGATAATGAAGGCGCAACCGGTTATCTTATTGGCGAAGAAAACCGAGGTCTTCATGCCATGTTTACAATGATGAACCTAGCAAGGCTCTCTGTGGGAACACAAGGCGTTGCCATAATGGAGCGAAGTGCTCAAGCCGCCATAAATTACGCCGATGATCGAACACAAGGCGCAGCCCTCGGCAGCCCTAGAGGCACATCAGATCCAATTATCAAACACCCAGATGTCCGTCGCAACATCAGTCTCATGAAAGCAATGACCATGGCATCCAGGGCCATCTGCCTCATGACTGCAAAACATATCGACATTTCCATTCGCGCAGCAAATGAAGAAGAGAAGAAAGCAGCCGCTGAAAAAGCTGCATTCCTCACCCCCATCGCTAAAGCGTTCTCAACGGATTGTGCCGTGGAAGCAACTTCAATTGGAGTTCAGGTTCACGGTGGCATGGGATATGTCGAAGAAACAGG
Organism: uncultured Methyloligella sp.; assembly: GCA_964022745.1. Taxonomy (GTDB): domain Bacteria; phylum Pseudomonadota; class Alphaproteobacteria; order Rhizobiales; family HXMU1428-3; genus HXMU1428-3. The sequence goes on from CAXIDO010000383.1 coordinate 987, forward strand.
TGCCGCCCAACATATGCGCGACGCCCGTATCTTACCTATTTACGAAGGAACAAACGGTATTCAAGCACTTGATCTCTTGTTCCGTAAAATCTCTCTAGATGGCGGCAAAACCTTAAAAAGTTTCATGAAAGAAATGAACGAAATACAACAGGCCTCAAAAGAAACAACTGAGCTTCAAAACCAACTTGGTTTATATTTAAGTGCCGCGTTAAATGATCTAACTGAGACCGTTCAATTCTTAGAAACAGAGTTTAAAGCTGAAGGAAATAACAATCCTTCAACTCTGCATTATGCCGCAACACCTTTATTACGTCTTTTAGGTCTTTGCTTAGGTGGCAGTTACTTAATCAAAGGCGCACTCAATGCTGAAAAAGCAAGCGAACCACAAACAGAAAAACAAAAAGCACTGGCCACCATTTTTGCACACCAATTCCTGACGCAAACAAGCGGACTGAAACAACAAATCATCAAAGGAGCAGCAAGCCTCGAAACTCAGACCAATAAAATCTTTGGTACATGAAGGCACAAAAGAATGTATGCTTTACAATAGCTATATCTTAACAACTAAAAAACTTTAAGAGGCGCAGTAAAAAACTATCTTTACGAAAAAGAAACTCAGCCTTTTTTAGCCCTTCAGTTGCCCACCAGCAATCGGGTCAAGGCTGAGTGACATGGCGTAACACCAGTGAAGTTCAGTGCTTAACATTGCACTTATTAATAAGCCCTGCACCAAACTATGTAGGCAACAGCGACGGTTGCCATGTGGGTACATGTGGGCAACCGAAGGAGCACTAATAATGTCAGACAATATTTCAATCTCAGTAAATGAAACCATTCAGCACATTCAAATCTGCCGAGCAGATAAAATGAATGCCTTTACTGATGATATGTATCAATCCGTCGCAACAGCTCTTAAAAAAAGCCACAAAGCAGATGAGATAAAAGTCAATCTTATCAGCGGCGTACCTGGGTGCTTTACTGCTGGCAATGATATCTCAGATTTTTATACCTACGCAGAAAAAGGAAGTTTCAGTCCAGGCATAATTGATTTTTTAACAACACTCGGCACGCTAGACATGCCACTAATTCTAGCTATAGATGGCCCCGCAATCGGCATAGGCACCACAATGGCTTTTCACGCAGATTTGGTCTACGCAACACCAGAAGCCATCTTCGCCACTCCGTTTGCAGATCTAGGCCTCACACCGGAAGCTGCCTCATCATATCTCATGCCAAAAACCATGGGGCACGCAAGAGCCTATGAAATGCTGGCATTGGGAGAAAAATACTCAGCCGAAGACGCCCATCGCGCCGGATTTGTAAATAAAGTTATTCCATCCGATGAGCTAATCTCTCACAGTCTGAACATTGCAAAAAAACTATCAAAAAAACCAGAAAGCTCACTCCTCGCCACCAAACAACTTCTGAAAACAGAGCAAGAATATATCCTGACTGTAATGGAAAAAGAAGTTGAGATTTTTACAAGACAATTACAAAGCAAAGAAGCCAAAGCCGCTTTTTCTAGCTTTTTGAACAAAACAAAATAAGATCTTTGATATTAAATATATTTGGAGAGCATCTAAAACACAGCAAGTATCTCGATAAAACTAAAATAAAAAACTACCTTTACAAAGAAGGAGTTCAGTCCATTTCGGACTGAGGGACATGACGCCGCGAGGCGTCCGGCACCTAGTGCCGCCCCTCGAAGGCCTAAGCGCCATAAGCGCTTAGAATAGCCGTGAGAGAAAAATTCGACGGTTGCTAGTGGGCAACTGAAGGAGCCCAAAAAAAGGAGCACAAAGAATGTCAACAAATCCATCACTAAAAGGTAAGTCACTCTTCATCACAGGTGGCTCAAGAGGTATCGGTCTAGCCATAGCAAAACGGGCAGCTGAAGACGGGGCCAATGTCACCATCGCCGCCAAGACAACCAAACCTCACCCCCAATTACCCGGCACTATTCACTCAGCTGCTGAAGAAATTGAAAATGCTGGTGGCAAAGCTCTTGCCGTTGAAATGGACATCAGACACGAAGAAATGG
>CAXIDO010000384.1:0-2995 GCA_964022745.1 uncultured Methyloligella sp.
TAAACACACTCAAAGCCGTCCTACTACACGCAGCTCAATTCAAGTTACAAACAATCAAAGAAAAAGCCTACCAAGAACAACAACAAAAGCAGCTTTCAAGCTTAGTACTAAATTTCCAAAACCTAGTAGAAGAAACCTACACACAGAAAAAAGATGTAAATTTCTACAGTGATGCTCTTGGTGTCAGCTCAATAACATTGAACCGTAAAGTAAAAGATGAACTAGGAAAAACGGTTATACAAGCAGTGAATGAAAGGTTGGCAATCGCCGCAAGAGTGGCTTTAAGGTCAGGGCAAAAATCCATCAAGGAGGTCGCTTTTGATCTTGGGTTTACAGATCCACTATATTTTTCGCGTTTCTTTAAAAAGCAATTTGGCAGCCCACCAACACAATATTTTCAACTGCCAAACGAAAAAGAGACGTAAATTCATTCGATAGTCTGCAACCAGTTCGAAAGCGCCTCAACGCCATTGGCCCGAAGGCTCTCTCCATAACTTTGGGTATCTGCTCGTATCTGTAACAAATCTGCTTGAGCAGTTTGTGCTAATTCACAAGCATGACCAATCAACCAATGCTCTATGTTCTGAGGGTCAAGCTCGGGATGAGATTGAAACCCCAGAATATTATTTCCGAGTGTATAAATCTGGTTTTCATAAACCTCTGATGACGCCAATAAAGTCGCCTCTTCAGGCAAGTCAAACGTATCCCCATGCCAATGAAACATCGGGGCATCTCGTAATGACAAAGGAGATAAAGGCCCATTTCCCCCCTCCTCAGTGAGTAAAATTGGTCCCCAACCAATTTCCTTCCCATTGATGCCAGGATAAACTTTAGCACCAGCCGCCGCCGCAATAATTTGCGCACCCAAACAAATACCAATCATCGGTAAATTATTTTCAATACGGTGTTTAGCAAGTGCAAGTTCATCTTTTAAAAAAGAATAGAGATCATCCTCATAAACCCCGCAAGGCCCTCCTAAAATAAAAAGCAAATCGGCTTCATAGGCCATATCAAGCTTCTCAACAGGTGCATCAATATATTGAATTTCATATCCTGCTTTAGCTATTGGGCCAGCAAAGATACCAAGGTCTTCAAATTGAAGATGGCGCACAGCAACGCATAACTTCTTAGCTTCACTCATTAAACATCCTATTTCATAAATTTACTGTTTAGAAAACATGCTCTTGGCAAATCTTATCAATGTCCGTTTTTGACAATGCCTCACCCGTTAGACCGCACTTAAATTTATTCTGGCCTAATTGCTCATTAAAACGGCAAGACTTACATTGCCCAAACCCCTTAAGGTCATTCTGTAGCTGCCATTCCGTCAAAAGGTCTTTAAGTACACTCACCCGCTCTTCATTATCGGGCAGTTCAGGCAACAAGTTTTCTTCCAAACGTTTCAAACTTTTTTGCCCCTCTGCAGATAAATGCAAACGAATAACTCGCCCATCCTTTTCACAAGGCCGACGTTCAATATGACCGACATCTTCAATTAATTTCAAACTTTGAGAAATACTTCCCTTAGTTTGCCCAAGGTAATCACAAAGAGCCTGCGCCGTATTCGAATATTTATTGCTGATGGCTAAAAATCGCAAAATCTCCAGATGAACCAATTGAATACCCTCAGCATTCGCAGCAGCCCGCATATGTTTCCTATGCAAAGAAGATAAACGTTCAAGCCAAATATTTAAATCACTAATCATCCTTAAATAGTATCGCATCTAAACCATATTGACAAGCCAATCATTCTTGGTATATGAATATATATAGTTTAGTATCGATACCATTTATCATATGTAATTGAAGAGGAGATCAAAAAATGAAGATCGCAGTGTATGACACATACGCTCAATCAAAAAACGGCCACGTCATACATTTTGATGTTTTTGTAAAAGAAGGAACATCAAATGACCTGGCATTTGAATTTGCTCAAAAATTTTTAAAAGAAATAGGTGAAGAGGAAAACGCACTCAAACAATCACAGTGCAATTTTTGTCACACAGAACAAGCAAATCCAACAATGGAACAGCAACTTCGAGAAAAAGGATACGCCATCCTCCAAATGGAAGGCTGTCCAAACCCTGTTTTCTAACTCGTGATTACTCCTCTAGAAAGGAAGAAAAATGAAAATTAGTAGATTGTTGTTGCAGCAGATTATAAAAGAAGAAGAAGTTCATGCCAAGATTACAGCAAGTGACAATTGGCTCACATTTCACATGCATGTTAGTGGTAAAGCTGGAAAAACCACCCCAACTCCAACCGGAAAACTAGAAGGCAGCAAAGTATTCTCATATGTCTGGCCAACAAAAATAGACAGCGCAGCTGTTGGCTTTGATAAAAAACAAGGCATCCTTGCCATGGCCATTACATCTCATCCAGACTTCGACGACACTCCTCTTTTCGATGAAAACGGTGATGGAAACTTGGGGAACGATGGAACCGTCTGGCATTCACACTGGGTTGTCTTAGTACCCGATGATGCGTGCGGCAAAGGTGCTTTAAAAGTAAAAGACATTCCTGCTGGCAGCAAACCCAAATTGCCTGTCACTTGGCCAGGTCTACCTATTCTAATAGATAGCCCCGGCTACTCACCAATCATCAACAATCAGACTGTAGAAGTGCGGGTCCCCTTTAAAAATACAAAAGCACTCAAAGGCATAGCATTTGATGGCGTGACAGCTGGCCTTCGTGTCAACGAAAGCGCTCATGCCCCTCTTCTATGCGTTGTCAATGTATTTGACGTTGCCTCGGGAAATCTCTCATTGCCAGGCAAAGTCAATTAATTCTTGTAACTCACCTCAAATAAGAAGGTGTTTAAAACAGAACACCTTCTTTCTCCACTTAGCAATTGTTCAATTTTTCTTGAACCTGAACTCTTCATATAAATGTGAACACACATCGTCTTTAGTTAGTAATTTTGCTAAAGAAAAACAAACATCAAATCAAAACTGCTCACATTTCAAAATACCAATTTATTTATATTGCTTAAAAA
>CAXIDO010000385.1:0-2983 GCA_964022745.1 uncultured Methyloligella sp.
GAAACGGGTGCTGAGAAATTAATGGATGTAGTATTACTTGCAAGTGCACCAGCTGAGGTTCAAAAACAAAGAGTCATGGCCAGACCAGGCATGACTACAGAGAAATTCAAAACATTACTAGCCAAACAAATGCCAGACGCAGAAAAAAGAAAAAAAGCCGACTTTATTGTTGATACGTCCTGTTCCCTCTCAGAAACAGAAGACCAACTCAAAGAAATTATTGTATCACTAAAAAACAAACAACCAAAAGCCTATGATCTATGGTTGCAGATTGAAGATGCTTTATAATCATTTAAAGCAACAACAGTAACTGTACGAAGAAGGAGCTCAGCCCTTTTTCGGGCTGAGGGACATGACGCCAGGGGCGTCCGGCGCAAGCGCCGCACATCGTAGGGCCTGCCGCTTCAGCGGCAGAATAGCCCGTGAGTAATAGAGAGCACTGAAATGAGAGAAATTGTACTTGATACAGAGACAACAGGCTTCAATGCTGATGGAGATGATAAGATCATTGAAATTGGATGTGTTGAACTCATCAATTATATCCCATCAGGTGAAAATTATCACATCTATATCAACCCAAAGCGCGATGTTCCAATTGAAGCTCAAAATGTTCACGGCATCACAACCGAGTTTTTAAAAGACAAACCGCTGTTTCGTGAAGTTGCTGATGGCTTCCTTGAGTTCATTCAAGAAGACACACTCATAATCCACAATGCATCTTTTGACGTTGGATTTTTAAATGCTGAGTTAAAACGAGTAAGACGCCCGATCATCGAAATGAACCGCGTATTAGATACCTTGGCCCTGGCAAGAAGAAAATATCCAGCAGGACCAAACAGTCTTGATGCTCTATGCCGCCGTTATAATATTGATAACTCAAACCGAACATACCACGGCGCGCTACTCGATAGTGAATTGTTAGCTGAAGTTTATTTGGAATTAAGCGGCCAAAAACAAGCCAAACTCGAATTGGCCAATGATAAAAAATCAAATGATGATCAGTTTGCAAGTGAAGGCTCAAATAAAATCCAAGCTAGAGAAAATCAACTACCCTCAAGGCTAACCCCTGAAGAAGACATCGCCCATCAAGAATTCCTAAGCAGTTTCAAAACAGACCCACTATGGAACAAATATTCTTAAAAATAGCTCCGGTTGTTGGTGGGCAACCTAAAGCGCCACTAAAAAGCAATAGCCCGTGAGAGAAAACACCTCATAGTTGACATCACGAAGAAGGAGTTCAGCCCACTTCGGGCTGAGGGACATGGCGAAGCGTTAGCGTAGCCCGGTGCCTAGCACCGCCCCTCGGAGGCCCAAGCGCCATAAGCGCTTGGAATAGCCGTGAGAGAAATCAAGCATTACCCGTTTGAGCTTCAGTTTGTTTGCGCTGTTTATAAAGGCCAGCAAAATCAATCGGATCAAGTAGAAGCGGAGGAAAACCACCTTCATGCGTCATATCAGAAACAATGCGGCGCAAGAACGGGAAAAGAATAGATGGGCAGTTGATCAGCAACAAAGGCTCAAGCGCATCAGCTGGAATATTTTTTACGTTAAAAGCACCCGCATAAACTGCTTCTACAACATAAATGGCTCCATCATCATTGGTGGCGTTGCCTTTAAGTTCGATAGCGCTTTCATAAACATCTTCGTCAAGCTTCTTAACACTAACATTCAGATCTATTTGAAGGTTCGGGTTTTCACCAGGAGCTTTTAAAGACTGAGGTGCTTTTGGACTTTCAAATGAGAAATCTTTTAAATATTGTCCAAGAACTTGAATACTTGGCTGTGCAGCACCGCCATCAGCACCCGCACCATTTTGCGAACCATTTTGTTCATCAGCCATTAGTTAGCACCTCTAAAAATCATTGAAAAAATTGAAAAAAGACCAGCACGGTCAATAGTTATCCAGCTAACACGCAAAAATGAAGTTGGCAAGAAACGAATTAAGATGAAATGAAGAAAGCATGAAATCTAAAACTCTTATTTTTTATTCCCTAAATCTTCATTATCATTCCAGGGAGATCCTAAACGAGATTTATCAGAAGGATTTTTAGATTTTTGAGTGTCTGCTTCAGTAAACTCACCATCAATAATCGGTCCGTCATCCATATCATTCATTGAATTGGAATGATCTCTATTATGATTTTCCTGAAAGTCATCTGAGCTATATTGTGAATGAGTGCCTGAAAAGGAAGCACCATTGGCAAAAAATGTGGTGCGGGGTAAAATATATTTTTTAAATACTGTGGTTGCTAAAGTACGCCGAAAGGGCGGAATAAAGAGCAAAAACCCAAAAATATCCGTGAAAAATCCTGGTGTAAGCAATAAAGCACCAGCAATAGCCAGGCAAATACCGTCAATCATTTCATCAACAGGGATCTTGCCTTCTTGAATCATCGATTGGGTGCGGAATAATACGGTCATGCCTTGATGGCGCAAAAGCATAGACCCAGCAATGGCTGTCAAAATAACGACACCAAGTGTTGGCCACAGACCAATTAAAGAGCCAATTTGCATAAAACCGACAATTTCAATAATCGGTACCAGCAAAAATAAAGCAAAAAAGACCAAACCCATCAGGTAAAACCCTCAGTTAAACGGTAAATTACATCAAATATAGAATTTAAAGAGTTATAAATTATATAAACTTAGATTCTTCTTTTTAAAGTGTTAGATGAACGAATAAATCTCACAATCAAATCCAAGTCATATATTTGCCAAAGCAAAGAATAATGATAAGAAAGATGACTGTCAGTTTTTTATATCAGAAATCAAAATGATGAAATAAAACACTTTCCTACAAACGAGACATATGGAAAATAAGAACAAACAACATATATATTATGTCACAATGTATAACCAACGAACAATGATCTTCTGATCATTGGAAATTTTAAGACGAAACGACCAAATAGGGTACAGGCAAAAAAATGGACAATAACGGCTTGGATATTGTTAGCGTAATATTTTTAGGTATAGCAGTCGT
>CAXIDO010000386.1:0-2977 GCA_964022745.1 uncultured Methyloligella sp.
GCAGTAATATCTCTCACGGCTTTTTGTTGTGCTTCAGATGCCCACTACGCATCCGCACTATCCGCTTCCGAGGGGGCGGGCTAGGCACCGGACTACACTTACGCTTCGTCATGTCCCACAGCCCTAAAAGGGCTGAGCTCCTTCTTCGTATAGTGAGATGTTTTTTCTCTCACAGCTTTTGCTTGCAACTCTTTTAATGCTCCTTCGGTTGCCCTCCAGCAACCGTCGCGGCAACTACGCTTTTTCTTTGCGCTTCAGTTGCCCACTTGCAACCGCGCTAAAGACAATAAAAAAACCTGCCTCTTGTTTTCTTAGAAAAAAAAGAGGCAGGCTATATATTTTGAATTGTAACTTTTTGTTTTACATCCGGCGGAAGATTACGCCTAGGAGTAAAAGAACATATGCAACCAGTAGAACTTCAAAATAGTTTCCGCGAACAATGTCTGTCAGCACAGGAATTTGTATGCCGAAATATTTTGATGCTACGACTAGTGCAGCGAGAATAAATGAAATGATGAAAGTTACAAATGATGGTGCTGATGGTCTCATTTTACGTCCCTCTGTAATATGATAATTATTATAATAATAACGCCAACCTTACTCAGCTTTATCCATTTGAAGATTAATTTCAACCATTATATCTTCAGCAATCTCTTCAGTTGCTTCTCTTAGCTCAGTAAAAGTAAGACCTTCAGGCAAACGGATTTCTGCTTTTGCCGTGAACATGGCCTCGCCTGCCATACTGGCGGTAAAAATATCTGTTTCCAATTCTTCAATCGTCACTTGTTTTTCTGCTAGTAGATGTGTGATTTCTGCGACAATGCCTTTGTGGTCAATACCTGTCAGTTCAATCTGTGCTTTTTGCCCCTTGGGATTGGGCTGTTCTGATGTTTCAACCAGATTTATAATAATGCCTTTTTGGGTTAGTCCTTCCAACTCCGTTTTTAAAGCTGAAACATTTGTGGATTTTGATGATGTAAATTGGACCATGCCCGCAAATTGACCACTTAATCTAGACATCGAACTTTTTACCCAGTTCCCGTCATGCTTGGTGATGATCCCTGCGATTTCTTCTACAATGCCGGCTCTATCTTCAGATATGGCTGTGATAACCCATTCCATAGTTTTATTCCCTCAGAAATTTGTTCGTTATTCTATTTTGTTTAGAAAATCTTTTTGTCTGTATTGTTTTTATGAAAGAATTTCTTTGATTTTTTATAAAATGTATAGTTCTTAATTCTTTATATTTTTTCCGTGCCCTTTGGACTTGTGCACTTCACGTGCATATCATTTATTGGACCAAAGTTTTTTGCACTTAAACTTAGACAGTTTTGATTTTATGCACCGCTATAAGTTAACAATTGAAAATACAGGATAATGGCCTTTCCGTTCAGGAAGTTCTGAGAACAGCCCTTAAGAACCTTTCAGGGGAAGATTTTGTTCCTAAAGGTTCTGGGCGAACTGATGCAGGTGTTCATGCGCTTGGACAAGTTGCGCATATTGACCTCTCTAAAGAATGGAGCGTCGATAAAATTCGAGATGGTTTGAATTACCATATTCGCCCCGCTCCCATTGCCATTACCAAAGCTGAAGTTGTGCCAGAAGATTTTGATGCTCGTTTTTCAGCTACGCTTCGTCATTATCGCTACATTATTGTTAATCGTCGTGCCCGGTTAACAATTGACCGTGCTTACGCCTGGTTGGTTCCGCGCCCCTTGAATGAAAAATTAATGCACGAAGCGGCACAAAGTTTTGTTGGACATCACGACTTCACAACCTTTCGCTCAACTCATTGCCAAGCCAAAAGCCCTTTAAAATCAATTGATGCCGTTTCAGTTTATAGAAATGGTGAAAAGGTGATTGTCGAATGTTCCGCTCGCAGTTTCATGCATAACCAGGTCCGCTCTATGGTTGGATCCCTTGCAGAAGTTGGCATGGGCAAATGGCCTGTTTCCGGCATTCAAACTGCTATCGAAGCCAAGGCGCGGTCGGCTTGTGGACCGGTTGCCCCGGCCCACGGTTTGTATTTTTTACAGGTCGACTATTCAGCTAAATAAATATCTGTTATTTGGCCGCACATATTATTTTATAAAAATTCGAAATGATCTTCGGTTAATTCATTATTACGCACACCTAATAATGTTAAGCGATCACCTGAGGCGAACTCTATTCGCGTTGAAGAACTGAAGAAACCAACAGAGGAAATGTGACCCGATAGATCTTCAAAACTATCAATACCATCCATTTCAATAATTATCTTATCCATGTCAGAATTGCTTGTCTTAAAATCAAGGACAGTATCCCGACCATCTCCCTCTTTAAATATGAACGTATCTTCGCCTCGACCACCAATTAGATAATCATTACCGGCTTGTCCTTCAAAAACATTATCCTGACTATCGCCTATCAAAACATCATTGAAATTTGAACCAATGACATTTTCAATATCGATTAGTTTGTCACCGTTCGCATCTCCACCGAGGCCCACTCCATATGGTCTCCACCAGGTGCTTGAGAGGAAGATGATGACTTTAGATTGCGACCCTGAATAATCTGCAGTGTCATTCCCATCACCGCCATTTAGAATATCTCCACCAGCAGCCCCAATAAGCACATCGTTGCCAGCATTTCCTATTAGGGTATCATTTCCACCTAGCCCATCAATTCTGTCATCGCTGCTTGAGCCTGTTAAGGTATCATTACCGGATGTGCCGGTTATGGTTGCGTCTTCAAGAACATCTGTTAGTTGAATGTTGAAACTATTTTGAATTGTCAGACCTCCCTGATCTGTTGCAGACACAGTGAGATCAAAGGTATTTTGAGTTTCGAAATCTAATTGAGCTCCTTCTTTTACTAATATTCGACTTCCATCCACTTCAAATAGATCAGAAACTTCACTGTTCTCGATCGCATAGGTCACCGTATCACCTTGGTCTGGATCAGTAATAGAGAGTTCTCCAACGAGAGTGCCACCAAG
>CAXIDO010000387.1:0-2974 GCA_964022745.1 uncultured Methyloligella sp.
TAGTTCACGCAACACTGTCTGATCATTAGAAAACAAGCGCTTTAAACCATCCATTGCTAAAGCAGATGTAACCCCATCAAACCGCCGCCATTGCTGATAACGCTCTAAAGCCACATTACCTCCAACATCAAGCCCAAGCCGCTTCGTTTCAACAACCACTTCAACAAGCGCAGCTACATCACGAAGGCCAAGGTTCATACCTTGCCCAGCAAGAGGATGCACACCGTGCGCCGCATCACCAATAAGCACCACACGTTCCGCAATAAACGAACGAGCAAGCACAAGAGATAGTGGGAAATGCTTACGCGGCCCCGCTAACTCAGCAGTGCCAAGCTTTGGTGAAAACCTTAAATTCACTTCAGATATAAAATCCTCATCATCAAGAGCACACATGTCAGCGGCTTTGCCGCGCTCTTCCGTCCAAACCAAAGACGCGCGATCTCCGGGTAGAGGTAAAATAGCAAATGGACCAGAAGGCAGAAAATGCTGAACAGCTTTGCCATTATGAGGCTGACTTAAATCAACGGTGACAACAATACCATCTTGATCATAATCTGATGTAATCGTCTTGATCTCTGCCAATGACCGCACCTTCGATCCGCGCCCATCAGCGCCAATACATAAAGAAGCAGTAAGAGACATCCCATCATCAAGATGAAGTTGAATAAAATCCGGCTTTTGATCAAACGTCTTTAATTGACACCCTTCAAAAATTTCAAGAGAAGAAGCTTGACGCAAAGCTTTATAAATAGGAGCTGCTAGCGGCTCATGTTCAATGATATAAGCCCCAACTTTACCCAGCGCAATTTCACCACTGAAGTTTAAGAACACCGGACGAAATGGACTATCTAAATCGCTATCCGAAATATCAACTTCCTGAATAGGCTGAGCAAAAGCTTTCATCTCATCCCAAAGCCCAAGCACATCTAAAATAGCCCGCGAACTTTCTGAAAGCGCATAAGCGCGGCCCGATGATTTTTTGTCTGGATTTTGCTCAAAATCAGAATAATCTTCAAGCGCATGACGCTCAATCAAAGCTTGGCGAAAATTCTGTCCTCCAAATTTATCAAAACACAAGGCCCCAACAGCCCCTACAAGACCGCCACCAACAGTTACAACATCTTTATTTTGATTTGTCTCACTCATATCTTCCAGACAATTCCTTTTCCTGCACTGAAGAAACAACAGCTTGCCATAAGCAATTTCATATCAAACTATAGTACTATTCAAACCCTCAACTTTGTGACAATCTCAAACTATCAGTTAAGCGTTTTGCGTCAAGCATCATCAATTAAACCCAAAATATCACCTTTACCAATCAACAAAAGCGAAAATATCAAAGAGTGAATGTAAAATGACAGACCCAAAAAACCTACTAGAAACTACGCTTAATCTTAAAGAAATCGCTCCATACGAATATGAAGCACCCTCACATAACCCTGGTTGGAACAGAATTTATGGTGGGCAAGTCATTTCACAAGCTATGCTAGCAGGCTCGCTCACAGTTGAGGACAAACTCTGTCATTCAGTACATGCTTATTTTATGCGTCCGGGTAATCCGGACAAATCTGTCGTCTACAAGGTAAATCCTATTAGAAACGGCCGTAGCTTTGCAACTCGCACCATAGAGGCCTTTCAAGGGCAAGAGGCTATTTTAACCATGTCCGCGTCATATCATAAAGATGAACCCGGCTTTGATCACGCAGACCAAATGGGAAATGCCCCAAACCCAGAAGATCTCCCCTCAATAAAAACAATCTTAGACCATTATGGCGACAAAATACCTGAAACAGTACGTACTTACTTTAAAAGAGATCGCCCCTTTGAATTACGCCCAACAAATGTAGAAAGATATCTGGACCCCAAACCAGAAAAACCTGAGCAATCCTTTTGGGTCCGCGCGCTATTGCCTCTGGATGATCGACCAGCCTTCCAACAAGCCGCCCTTGCTTATGCCAGTGATTTTACACTTCTCGATACAGCTCTAAAGGCCCATGGGAAATTATTATTCGACCCTAAAATCATGGTCGCCAGCCTAGATCATGCAATTTGGTTTCACCGCCCCTTTAAAATAAACGAATGGCTGCTTTATAAGCAAACATCAAGCAATGCAAAAGGCGCGCGCTCTCTCTGTCAAGGGCAGTTTTTTGACCAAAACGGCAGTCTAATTGCCTCCACAGCCCAAGAAGGCCTCACTCGACCAATAGAATAAAACACACTCAAAATTCAAAAGCTCAATAAATAGGCAATAACATATTTGTGCCTATTTATTGAACATAAGAATTTGTTAACCCATGCCTCAATAATGAGCAATAAATATATTATCCTTTATTTTCAATGACTTAAAAAAGATGCCTTTTTTGGCACGCCCCTTGTAACTGTAAAAAAGTAGTTGCCTAATTATGGCAGCAATTATCTTAGTCCGAAGATAGGGGGATGAAATGAAACTCATCACAGCAATAATCAAACCTCATAAATTAGATACTGTTCGTGAAGCCTTAAGTGCCATCGAGGTCACGGGTCTGACAGTAACTGAGGTCAAAGGTTACGGCCGCCAACGTGGCCAAAGTGAAATTTATCGTGGCGCTGAATACAGCGTTAACTTTGTTCCAAAACTCAAACTAGAAATTGCCGTTGAAGCAGCTCGGGTTGAACCAATCATTGAAGCGGTCAAAACAGCTGCCGGATCTGGTGAAATCGGTGATGGAAAAATCTTCGTAACGTCGCTCGAACAAGCCGTGCGTATTCGCACAGGTGAAACGAACGAAAACGCGCTATAAAAAATACAGGATAGTAAAATAATGTCACAGGTAAAAAAACTATTAGCTCTGGGTTTGGCTATTGCGACAGTCGCAATTGCTACTCCAGCATTAGCTGAAGAAGCAGCAAAAGCGGCTCCCAAAGCTGATCCAGCATTTCTTTTTAACACTCTTTTATTTCTAATTGGCGGCATCCTCGTTGTATGGATGGCGGC
>CAXIDO010000388.1:0-2962 GCA_964022745.1 uncultured Methyloligella sp.
TTTACAAAATTGTTCATCTTCCCATTCCTGAGAGTCCATTAAGTTTCCTGAGAAAGAATTAAATAATATTTAAAATAAAAAAACGCGGAAGTTAAACTTCCGCGTTTTAATTGACTTTACTTCTTAGGCTTAGTTGGTGAAACCTTCATGGTGTCTTTAATCCACTTGTCAGGATTCATACGTTTTGCCTTATCGTCAGAAATAAATTTACCATCTTTTGCATTTCGATTTCGTACTATTTTAGTCATGATTTTATGCCTTAAATAAATTTTATTATTCCACATTGTTACAATTTATTTCTTGCAATTCATACTAGATATCATCTATGATGAGTTCTGGCTTACACAAATTGTAATGTCAAATGTGATTCTAAATTGATCACTACCATGGCTTATAATTAGGGTATCTTTCCAGGACTATGCTAATTATAAGCCTTCCTTTTTTAGCTTCTGCAGGGTAGTGTCATGCGACGCTACAGAAGCTACACTCTCTTCTCATTTCTAACTCCTAAATCATATACCTACAGAATTTTATTAATTAAATTCATGTCAGGTTGCTAAAATTATCCACACTTACTTTCCCCACAATGCAAGCAGGTCAAACAGCCATCCATAATAATACTGGCTTTGGTATTACATTATTTACAGAGTGTGGCGCCTTTTGGGAAACCTTCATCATTCATAGCTTCGCCGCTTTCGGCGGCTTTTTCTAGGTATTCTGCTTTTTTCTCATCCACCAATTTTTGTTGGTGTTCATCTAAGCCTTGCTTTTCTAGCATGCCGATGTTTTGCAAGTGTTTCTCTACTACCTCACCAATTTCAGCGACTAGACTTGGTACAAATTTGCCGCCTTTTTTAAAGTAGCCGCCACTTGGCTCAAATACACTTTTAAGCTCTTCTACTAGAAACGTTACATCGCCACCTTTACGGAACACAGCTGACATGACACGGGTGAGGGCAACAATCCATTGAAAGTGCTCCATGTTTTTGGAGTTAATAAACACCTCAAACGGACGGCGGTGCTCTTGCGGTGTGCCTTCGTTCATAATGATGTCGTTAATGGTGATATAGAGCGCATGCTCTGTGACAGGTGTTTTAATTTTATAGGTGCTGCCCACTAGCTCTTCTGGGCGGCTAAGTGGCTCACCCATTTGCACCACATTGGTTTTTGCCGCTTCTGCTGCCTTGGCTTTTTCTTCTTTGCTTTCTGGCGTAACTAAGTTGTATGCGGTGATTTTTTTCTCAATTTTAATTGCCATTTTCTCTCTCCTTGTGAGCTATCTCACATGCCCTTGTGGGTTAGTTTTTACTGTTTATCAATTGTTTTTACAATTTGTATCCATTTAAAATTCTAGAGTTGAAGCGCTGCGTGTGCAGTGAAGACAAGGCGCGTTTTGATTTTTTACCGGAGTGTACATTTAAGTACATGAGGATTAAAAATTAAAACGCAACACCGTATTCACAAACAAAGCCGCTTAAAACTAGAATTTCCCGTAGTAGCCTTCTTTCAGCGCATCATACAAGTTCGCCGCTGAATGAATCTCCCCATCATACTCAATCTCTTCATTCCCTTTGGCTTCTATCTCGGTGCCATCTTCTAGCGTAAATTTATAGGTGGTGTTTTCCAGATCTTTTTCTGTCACCAATACGCCTTGGAATGCCTCTGGGTTAAAGCGGAAGGTGGTACAACCTTTTAAGCCTTTATCATAAGCGTAGAGATAGATGCTCTTGAAATCTTCAAAGTCATAATCGGTTGGTACGTTAATGGTTTTTGAGATAGAGCTATCAATCCATTTTTGGGCCGCTGCCTGAATATCCACATGCGCTTTGGCTTTAATGGTGGATGAATCCATAAAGTAGTCTGGCAGTTTTTCTTCTGGTTTATCACTAAACGGCATGGCATTTGGATTCACCAATTCACGGTATGCTAATAATTCATAAGAGAAAACATCGACTTTCTCTTTAGACTTTTTACCTTCACGAATCACATTACGGTTGTAATGGTGCGCAAAACTTGGCTCGATACCGTTACTTGCATTGTTTGCCAATGACAGTGATATCGTGCCTGTTGGTGCGATAGAACTGTGATGGGTAAACCGAACGCCTTTTTCTGCAATTTGGTTACGTAAGCCCACTGGGAACTGCTGCATATAGCGGCTGTATTTACCCAGCAATACTTTGCCTGCAATCTTTTGACCAACCTTGTAACCATCGGCTGCCATTTCTGGACGTTTGGCGAGCATGTCTGCAGTGATGGTGAATTTCTCATCCATGATGGGCGCTGCGCCTTTTTCTTCTGCTAATTGGATGCCTGTTTCCCAGCCGATTTCTGCCATGACACGGGTCACTTCTTCGGTGAATTTTAATGAGTCTTCATCACCGTATTTTTGTTTCATCATGGTAAGGGTAGAACCTAGGCCTAAATAGCCCATACCATGACGGCGTTTACGGGCAATTTCCTGACGTTGTTTTTCTAGTGGTAAACCGTTAATTTCGACGACGTTATCGAGCATTCTAGTGAAGATAGCGACAACTTCTTTATATTCTGCCCAATCAAAGTAGGCTTCATCGGTGAATGGTTTTTTCACAAATTTTGTTAAGTTAACTGATCCTAGCAAGCATGCGCCGTAAGGTGGTAATGGTTGTTCGCCACATGGGTTGGTTGCGCGGATGTTCTCGCAGAACCAGTTGTTATTCATTTCATTCACACGATCAATCAGGATAAACCCTGGCTCAGCAAAGTCATACGTGCTAGCCATAATGACATTCCACAAATTGCGTGCTTTAATGGTTTTATAAACGCGGCAAGCGACTTTACCCGCATCAACACCATTCTCTTTAGTAAGATATTTACCTTTTACTGGCCATTCACGCCATACCACTTGCTCTTCATCGTTAGTATTTAAGCCATCCACAATGGCTTCTTTTTCTGTGACAGGGAAGGCGAGCTTCCAATCCATATC
>CAXIDO010000389.1:0-2955 GCA_964022745.1 uncultured Methyloligella sp.
CTTACTTATATGTTGTGGCAAGTTCGATCTGTTGTTGTTGGCAAGTTGGTGACGGCTAATGGGACGGTTTCTGGTGATGGTGGAGAGCAGGCATCTCCTCGCCGGTTTGAACGGTCTGGCCATATTGCATCCGGGTTTACAGTTTGTTTTGCGCGCGGAGTGAATGATACCCCTAAGATTGCATCGATTTGGTTGCTTGGTACAACTTTTGATCTTTCAACATTTTCTATATTTGTCGCAATTGCCAGCTTGATGGTGATTGGGAGTTTAATTTTCTCATATAATGTGGCGAAGGTGATGTCGAAAGAAATTACCGGGATGAGTGAATCTCAAGGCTTTGTGGGGAATATTGTGACGGCAATGTTGGTTTTGTTTGCCTCAAAACTTGGACTTGGTGTTTCAACAACACATGTTTCTGTTGGCAGTTTGTTTGGCATTGGTTTGGTCAGTGGACAGGCTCATTGGGGTAAAATTCAGCAAATTGCCCTGGCATGGGTTTTAACCTTGCCAATCGGTTTCGGGTTTGCGGCTCTCAGTGTTTATCTGATCGGGGTTTTCTTGAATTAAAAGGCAAATAACGGTTGATCATATTTTTGTGATAGTGAGTGAGCGGATATATGATTTGACCATTTAGTTAAAATTTTGAAGATTGCATAAAGAATAAATCGCGTCATTGAGATGCTTGCAAAACTTCATCTTTTAAGTTTTGATTTTACTTGTTTGATTATTAACTGGAGTTTCTTGTGTTTGGCTTTTTTATATTGTTGAGTGGTCTTTTGCTTATTGGGTTTTTGACGTGGTTCTTTTTTCCAACGGCAAAGCATAATTCAGGCCTAACTAAAAAGACCAAACCAGAGTATAGTCAGAATAATTTTAAAAGGCATGGCCAGTTTAGAACTTTGTTTTTACAACTCGGCTTTGCACCTCTCTTGGCTCTTGGAATGACTTACGTCTTCTGGCAAGGCTGGAGTACGTTTGTAAATTTTGTTGCTTCTTAATGAATTAAAATAAATATGGAGAAAAAAATGGACGTTCAGTCTTCAGTTCAGGATCGTTATGGTGATGGTGCAAATGCTTGTGAGAGCTCTCTTTGTTGCGCTGTTAGTTATGACCCTAAATATTTAAAAGTTATTCCGCAGGAAGTTATTGAGCGTGACTATGGCTGTGGTGATCCGTCTCAATATTTACGTGAAGGCGAGACAGTTTTGGACCTGGGCTCTGGCGGGGGTAAAATTTGTTTTATAGCTTCACAAATTGTGGGTGAGACTGGCAAAGTTATTGGTGTTGATATGACACCAGATATGCTGAAGCTAGCGCGAGACAGCGCTCCGAAGGTCGCGAATGAAATTGGGTATAGTAATGTGTCTTTTGTTCGCGGTCATATTGAGGACCTGAAGACAGACCTTGATTTGGTTGATAAGTTTTTAGCTGAAAACCCTGTTGCTTCTGTTGGTGACTATGAAGAGCTCACCCGAGAGATTAGTCGTATTGGTAGCGAGCAACCGCTGATTGAAGATGATAGCGTTGATGTGATTGTTTCCAATTGTGTGCTTAATCTTGTTAGCGATGTTGATAAAGAACAGCTTTTTGATGAGATGTACCGTGTTTTGAAAGTCGGGGGCCGTATTGCGGTTTCTGATATTGTTTCAGACGAAGTTTCTCCTGAGCATTTGAAGAAGGATTCTAAACTCTGGTCTGGCTGTATCTCTGGTGCTTTGCAAGAAGCTGAGTTTGTTAAGATGCTTGAAGATGCCGGCTTTCATGGCATCGTTGTTGATAATTATGAGAATGAGCCTTGGCAGATTGTTGAAGGCATTGAATATCGTTCTGTGACGATTGTGGCTTACAAAGGCAAAGAAGGCCCTTGTATTGAAAAGAACCAAGCAGTTATTTACAAAGGCCCATGGCTACAAGTGGTTGATGATGATGGTCATGTTTTTTGCCGGGGTGAAAGAATGGCTGTTTGTGAAAAGACATTTAATCTGATGAATTCTGAACCTTACAAAGAAGAAATAATTCCTATTGAACCTGCCATTGCTGTTGAGACAAATGAAGACATGGTTTGTGGCGAAGGGGCTTTGCGTCATCCACAAGAAACCAAAAAAGGTATTAAACCGATTACAACGGATGCCAATCAGGGCAATTGTTGCTAGTTTTTTAATTATATGAATTTGAAGAAGGGGAGCATTAGCTTCCCTTTTTTATCTCTCCCGGGCTATTCCGCTGCTAAGGCAGCGGGCCCTCCGAGGGGCGGGGCTAGCCCCGGGCTTCGCTCTCGCTGCACCATGTCCTGACACCGAAGTGGCGTCACTCCTTGTTCGTATTGGTAGCGTAGTTGTTCTTTCTGTGTCAGCCTATAGATCTATTCCTATCTCTTGGCTCACCTGTTATCATTTTAAGGCGGGCTTACTAATGACCGCTCATTGATGAATAGACATTGATGAGAATGATGCCTGTGATGATTAGGGTTATTCCTAAGAGACCAATTAGATCTATTTTTTCTGAAAAAATGAAAACGCCTAAAAGACATGTTGCTGCGATGCCGACGCCTGACCAAGTGGCATAGGACATGGCGAGGGGTAAGTTTTTTAAGGCTAGCCAGAGAAAGAAAAAAGAGAGGCAATAGGCGACAAAGGTGATGGCGCTGGTCCATTGATCTGCTGTTGTGGCGCTCCATTTGAGGGCAATTGTGCCGATAATTTCGAATAAAATTGCTGCTGAGAGATATAAATAAGGCATTTGTATCCATTGGCTCCTTGTTACAGGTCATGCTCATAACAAACTAAATATCAAATAGATAGCCATGGGTGTAACACTCTTTCTTAAGTGGGTTTAGTAAATTCTGCTCCTTGTTTTCCATAAACCTTACTTTTGTAGTGTGAAGATAGCTGTTTATGGGCTTAAGAGGCCGCTTGTTTGTGACAGTGATTCGAATTAGGTTTTAACTGACATTGT
>CAXIDO010000390.1:0-2926 GCA_964022745.1 uncultured Methyloligella sp.
GTAGTATTTTTGTATTTCATTTCACATTGTCCCCCAAGTGAGTTTTAAAAATGCAATGTGATATGTTTCAAAAATTTTGAACTTATATGACTAATTATTTTTGTACTTTAGAAAGCTCTGTAACTAAAAATTTTATGACTGAAGCGATAACTTTCAAGTGAATATTAAATCAACATTGCTAGGAAATTTTCTCCTAAAGTCTAAGCGTGGGGAATTGGTTAAGCATGAATGACAACAATTAGTCACAAGAGAGAAATAAGTCAGCTCACCGATACCTTTTGGGGGTGGTAAGTTTCTCAACGGCGTTCGTAGCTCACAAATAACGTTTGTTAAGCGTTGCATTTTTGCAAATGACACTAACAACATCCAATTATCACCCTTCATACAGCGTGACCAACGTGTTTAGCTTTATCACTGCTCGTGAATTATAATCGCAGTTCGTTCGTTTCAGCGGCTTTTCGGTCTCCATGAACGGTATTTGTGAAAATCAACTGCCTGACATCCCTTAGTCTTGTTAAATTTTTACACTGAATAAAAATTAATCACTGGAAATTGAGTTGGACCAGACATGGTAGAGATTTTGAAGCTTGCTCAGGAGTGGTCAAAAGAAAAAAGACAGCTCGCGCTTGCCACGGTTATATCGACCTGGGGGTCTGCTCCTATGCCAAGTGGCAGCCAATTACTTATAGATAGTGAAGGTAATTTTGAGGGCTCTGTATCAGGCGGTTGTGTTGAAGGCGCTGTTATTCATGAGGCGTTTGATGTCATCGAAACAGGAACTCCTAAAGTTTTAGAGTATCAGGTTGTTGATGATGACGCATTTGAAGTTGGATTGGCTTGCGGCGGTGATATTCGAATTTATCTTGAGCCTGTGGAGGGATTAAAACCAATGAAACGAACTGTTCTTAAAGAATTATTAGAGGCACAAAACTTAAGAAAACAGGTTGTCGTTTTAACTAAAGTTCAGTCTGGTTATCAGCAACTTGTTTATACTACAGATCAAAATTACTCTGTTGAAGGAGTTAAGCAACATATTGCTGAAGTTTTTTCGAGTGGGGAGAATAGGTTTGTTGAAATTGAGGGCGAGGAGATCTTTTTACAGGTCTTTAATCCTCATAAACAACTAATCATAATTGGCGCCGTTCATATTTCACAGAAACTGGTGCCTTTAGCGCGTCTTTCTGGATATGAATGCATCGTCATTGATCCTAGGGATGCTTTTGCCAATGATAATCGTTTCTCAGGCGTCACAGTGGTTAATGAGTGGCCACAAGATGTTTTGTTCAACTATGTTTTGGATGATTGGACGGCTTTTGTTTCTGTTACGCATGATCCCAAAATTGATGACCCGGCACTTATGCATTCTTTAAAGAGTAAATGTTTTTACATAGGAGCATTAGGGAGTAAGAAAACACATTCTAAACGACGTATTCGTTTGATAGAAGCTGGAGTCGAAGAAAGTCATTTAGATTTAATTCATGCTCCTATTGGTCTGGATATTCATGCCAGAGGTCCTGCTGAAATTAGTCTTTCAATTATGGCTGAAATGACCGCTTGCTTTTGGCAAAGCAGAGGTGTGACATAATGAAGTTTGATGAGATGAAACTCCAAGATGCTGAAGGCGGGATTTTAGCTTATTCGTTAAGCTATAAGAATGGCCGCGCCAAGAAGGGACAAATTGTTGACTTAGACCTTATCAACAAACTTTATTTTGAGGGCATTCGAACGGTACATGTTGCTAAGCCGGATCATCAGGATTTAGGGGAAGATTTTGTCGCTTATGAGATAGCAAATTTACTTTGCGGAGAGAATTGTAGAATTACTAAAGCTTCAACTGGGCGGGCTAATATTTATTCTGATGCAGATGGTCTGGCGACATTAGATGTTAACTTGCTTAATGAATTGAATTTTATAGATGAACGTTTGACAGTTGCAACATGTAAACCATCTCATAAAGTTTTAAAAGGTGAAGTTGTAGCTACAATTAAAGTCATCCCATTTGCTTTACCTATTAAGGTTTTTCAAACGGCATGTGAGCTAATCGATGTAGCTCGGCCTGCGATCAAAGTTGCACCATTTCAAAAACACAAAGCAGGTTTAATTCTAACCAAAAACAGTTGGAACAAAACAAAAGTCATCAATAAAGGCGAATGTATATTAGAACAAAAATTGAATGCCTTGGGTTCTGATTTAATACGAACGGTCGTAACAGACCACAGTCATTTCTCAGTAGCCAAAGCTATTCTTGATCTAGTAGAAAACAAAGCATCACCAATTTTAATTTTAGGCTCTTGTGCTCTTTCTGATCGAAATGATGTGATACCACGTGCTCTTACTTCTGCCGGGGGAGATGTTGTTCATGTTGGTATGCCTGTTGAACCAGGTAACTTACTGATGTTTGGTAACATCAATAGTTCTTCAGTTATTGGTGTTCCTACATGCGCTCGATCTCATAAATTGAACGGTTTTGATTGGATCTTACAACAAGTTCTTTGTGGGCAAAAAATATCTTCTAAATATATTATGAGTTTAGGAGTGGGGGGCTTAATAAAATAATGCCTTATAGTTCGAAAAAACATTTAGCAGAAGATCAATCGAGGAATGTAAATTTATCTTTACAGAAAATTTATAGTGACCAAGTGAAAGATCTTTCAATGAACATTCCTTTGTTGGGTCGGTTAGAAAAAGCAGATTGTTTTGCACATGCGCGTTCTCGGATTTGCGGTTCATCTGTTAGTGTTGAACTCAAAGTTTTAGAAGATAAAATTATTGATTTCAGGCAAATTGTTAGAGCTTGTTTACTGGGTAATTGCTCTGCCTCTATCTTTGCTCGCAATGTTGTAGGGTCTTCATTTTCCGAGGTTTCAGTTCTCTACGAGCAGGTTAGAAATATGTTATTGAACGGTGATAAAATGCCATCAGGAAA
>CAXIDO010000391.1:0-2917 GCA_964022745.1 uncultured Methyloligella sp.
GATTTTTGTTTGTGTTGTTAAAGGGGGCAACCTTTCAAGGTGACGCTGATGTTTTGGCGCCCTTTACTTTTAATTCTTTGACAAAATCTCCTCATACTGAGATTGCAGCTGAGAAAGTGAATGCCCAACCGCTTGGGGTTGCCAAACATCTTGTGAAAGAAACATATCCCCTTTTTTTTTTTTTTTTAGACATCAATGATCCAGCATCTGTTGTTCTGGTTAATCCAGATGATATGGAGGCTACCTTCAGCCCCGATGTGAAATTGAAACGAATCGTTTTGGAGATAACAGATGAGCCGGTGACGAGGGGACAGATTACAAAATTATTCAAATGGTTTGGATCACATAAGTTTCATATAAACCCTGGATGGGCAAGTTTGCCCTCAGAAGCCCAGCAAGCTATCTCTGGTCTTGTTAACTGGGAAACATCTCTTGAAATCACAAAACAACGGAGTGAAAAATGACAGTATCATTTGATTTAATGCAAGCGATTTTAGCAATGGATACATATCACCAAAGTGGGCCGGTCTTTGATCATAAAGAAATAATACATGAAACTGATCACTCTTACCCACGCTCCTTATATATCCACCCCAAAGCAATCCCCACCAGAATAAATTGCACAGCCTGAAAAATAGTATGATAAATCAGAAAATCCGCCACAGGCTCTATTTTAAATTTCGCAGCCGTTGCAAACCCCATCGCCGTATAAGTCATCAAACCAATTATAAGCGTAAACTTCACACCATCAAAAACTGTTTTACGTCTCTCAATATCGTGCTTTGAATAAAGAAAGCCAATAACAATGCCTTGCACCAAAATTGCAGCAACCCCAAGCGGCATAATCGGTTCAGCGCGCTGAAACGCGCCCCATTGCACATAAAGATCATGAAAAAACACCATGTGCCAAGGATATGCCCAGGCCATAGTGATCACAAAATATGCGGCAACAAACAGTCCAAGTTTCTTCATTGTCTTTTCACCTATTTACCAACATAAAAATTGCAAAGCTTGCAGAGTTGGGAATTAATTCTATAATAAAAGTGATATCAACAATAATTCTATTATGCAAGTGTTTCATGGTTTCTAAAATTGAACATAAAAACAGAACCGGCTGCCCCATAGCCTGCTCGCTAGATATTCTCGGCGATCACTGGACCCTATTGGTCATTCGAAATTTAATGTTTTTAGATGTGCATGAATATAAAGATATGCTGAAAACAGAAGAGCAAATTTCAAGCAGCATTTTATCTGACCGCTTACAGAAACTCGAATGCGAAGGCGTCATAGCCTCCATCCCTCACCCAGATAGCAAACGCAGAAAACTCTACTATCTAACACCGGTTGGCAAAGACTTAATTCACCTCATGATGGAAATTGTCTTATGGGCAAACAGTCACCTAAGCGAGCGACTTGATATCCCAGCTGAAAAAAAAAAATTACTAGAGAAAAACCCGGAAAAATTCAAAACCCTCATCCTGGACAAAATCCAAAAATGGGAAGAAGAGCATCTTTATTAAGTGCGGATGCTTTGTGGGCATCTGAAGCACAATTAAAAATACGGATGCTTTGTCGGCATCTAGAGTGTCAGAAAAACTATAAGAAGAAGATAGCGAGCCTAGTGAGCGAACATGGCGGAGCGCCAGCTAAGCCCGGCGCAAGTGCCGGCCACTTGGAGGCCTATGAGCTTTAGCAGCGCGGTTGTTTTGTCGGCAACCTAAAGCGCCACTAAAAAGCAATAGCCGTAAGAGAAAAAAGATAAAACCTACCGCACAACTTTCTTCTGTACGATCGCTGCTTCATGCATCAGCTTGTCAACATAACGCGGTACAATCTCCGTCGCTTTTCCTTGATGTGCTTCATGAAACTGCACAGCACCATCTGATGGCTCTAAGTTCAATTCAACAGTATGAGCACCGGCTTTTCTCGCCATGTTCACAAACCCAGCCGCCGGATATACGGAACCTGATGTACCAATTGAAATGAAGAGAAAGCAACTATCAATCTCTTTTTGAATTTCATCCAAATCATATGGCATCTCACCAAACCAAACAACATCAGGCCGTTGTTGCCCTTGCACATTACATGATGGACAAATAGAGTTCACTTCAATGGTTCCATAAGGGTAGTCATAGGTCGTCCCGCAATCATTACATTTCACACGGTCAATCTGCCCGTGCATATGAATAATCCGGTGTGATCCGGCCGCCTCATGCAAGCTATCAATATTCTGCGTCACAATCACAACTTCACCAGGATACTCAGCTTCTAACCGAGCAAGCGCTTTATGGGCTGTATTCGGTGTCGCCTTATGATGCAAATCACGGCGCATATTATAAAAATCTAAACAGCGCTTTGGATCAGCTGCATAACCCTCTGGCGTTGCAACTTCTTCAAAATTAAACTTGCTCCAAATACCATTCTCTTCACGAAAAGTCCCAAGACCAGACTCAGCTGAAAGCCCAGCACCAGTAAGAATAAGAATTTTATCATAAAGCGGCATTGAATAACCTCTGAAGTTTTTAAGTATTTATATTTTCATCAATACACCAATTCGGCCAGCAAGCACAACAAGCGATTAAAAAAATCTAACATAATGAAAACAAAAGAAGAAAATTATTGAAGGTAATAAAATTTCTAAATTTAATAGGAACTTGCAGTCCCGCATTCAGTCACAAATTTAGCAAATGAAGGCCCCGAACCTTTTAAAGAAATTTCAGTCGTATCTCCTGAAAATTTAACAATTAATCTCTCGCCTTTTCCTAGCGCATCGATCAACGGGTCGGTCGGCGAAATAATCAACTTAGGTAAATATCCCATGATTTCTTGTAGCTCACTAACACCATCGAAAACCTGGCCCTTACCATCGATGATAAATTCCACCTTTATAGGCGCATCTTTCACACCCTTTTCAACC
>CAXIDO010000392.1:0-2914 GCA_964022745.1 uncultured Methyloligella sp.
GTGTCGATATTTGTACTGAAGCTCATGATGTGTTGCTAACGAGTGAGAAGGGGCAAGCCATTCGCTTCCCTGTGACAGATGTTCGGGTATTTGCTGGTCGTAACTCAACAGGTGTTCGCGGTATTCGCCTTAGCGAAGATGACAAGCTTATTTCGATGGCGATCTTGCATCATATTGAGGCAAGTCCGGAAGAGAAACGTGCCTACTTGAAGCGTGCAGCGCAAATGCGACGTGCGGCGAATGGTGAGGGCAGTGACGCTGATGTGCCTGAGATTGAAGATGATGGTGCTTCAGATGTTGAA
This sequence comes from uncultured Methyloligella sp., assembly GCA_964022745.1. Lineage (GTDB taxonomy): Bacteria > Pseudomonadota > Alphaproteobacteria > Rhizobiales > HXMU1428-3 > HXMU1428-3. The sequence continues at coordinate 303 of CAXIDO010000392.1, forward strand.
CTTTCAGTTGAGCGTTATGCTGAACTTGGTGCCGGTGAACAATTTGTTCTGACATTAAGTGAGAACGGCTTTGGTAAGCGGTCTTCAGCTTATGAGTATCGGGTTTCCGGTCGTGGTGGTAAGGGTATTATTGCGATGATTGTGAATGATCGTAATGGTGATCTTTCCGGTTCGTTCCCTGTTGAAGATGGTGATGAAATTATGTTGGTAACGAACGGTGGTCAACTTATTCGTTGTCCGGTCAATGGAGTTCGGGTTGCTGGTCGGAATACTCAAGGTGTGACCGTTTTCAAAACGGCGGCTGACGAGAAAGTTGTTTCTGTTGAGCATATTTCAGAAGTTGAAAGCGAGGGAGATGAGGAACCTGATGACGGTTCTTCAGGTGATACTCCTTCTGGTGATCAACCTGATACCGATGCACCTGATATTGGTGATACCGAGAGTTAAGGATTTAAGTTTATGAGTTTAACTGGTTTTTATCCCGGTAGTTTTGATCCCATTACAAATGGTCATCTTGATATTATTGAGCGTTCCCTTAATTTTATTGATGAGTTGATTATTGGTGTTGGTGTTCATCATGGTAAAACCCCTTATTTGACGGGTGAGGAGCGGGTTGAACTTATTGAGACTTTGGCAGTTGATTTGCGCAAACAAACAGGCAAATCCATTAAAGTTATTCAATTTTCAGGTCTTATGGTTGAAGCGGCAACTGCTTATGGGGCGAAAGTCATTGTGCGGGGTGTTCGAGATTCTGCTGATTATGTTTATGAAATGCAGATGTCTGGTATGAATAGAGCAATGGCTGATGGTTTGGAAACGCTTCTTTTACCGAGTACGGGGGAGGTTCGCCATATCGCTGCCAAACTTGTTCGGCAAATCGAGGTGTTTGGTGGTGACATTACAAGCTTTGTACCGCCGCACGTTGCCGAGTTTTTAGAGGCGAAGAAAAACTGGAGTTCTGATCGTTAGAGTTTTAATGATTTAGAGTTTTGACTGTTTGTATAATATTGTGAGTATAAAAGTAAGGTAATTTGATGATAAAATCATTTTTTATTTCTGCCCTGTTGTTGATGATTAGTGTTACTCAAGCTTCAGCACAGAGCACTGCGACCGGAGGTGTTGACCTTGAGAACTTTCTCTATTTAGACACCAAGTATGGCCGGTCTATAATTGTGCTCTACCCTAAAAAAGCTCCAAAGCATGTTGAACGCGTTAAAAAACTTGTTCGTGAAGGGTTTTATGATGGATTGGTATTTCATCGCGTGATCCATGGATTTATGGCTCAAACAGGTGACCCTACGGGGACTGGTACTGGCGGGTCTGATTATCCTGATCTGCGCGCTGAATTTAATAATGTGCTTTATAACCGGGGTGTCATTGGTGCTGCTCGTACGCAAAATCCTCATTCGGCCAACAGTCAGTTTTTCATAACGTTTCAAGCCTCGCACTTCCTCAATGGTCAATATACTGTTTGGGGCAAGGTTGTTAAGGGGATGGAATTTATTGATAAGATTAAACGCGGGCGTGGCCAAAGCGGCATGGTTGATAACCCGGACAAGATCGTAAAAATGCAAGTTGTTGCTGATAGCAAGGAAGCTCCAACAATTGATTTGCGCCAATTTGTACCTGGACTTGAAAACGCACCGCGTAAAAAGATCTTGCCACGAATTGAATAAATATAAAAAGTAACATAAATGTTGATTTATCCCGTTTTTGACGGAGTGAATTGTTTTAAAGGAAGACTAATGACCGAGATTAAAGACCCGGAAAACACACTAATTTTAAATATTACACATGGCGAAGTGATCATTGAGCTGTTGCCTGATGTTGCACCGAACCACTGTGCTCGTATTAAAGAGCTTGCTCGTGAAGGGTTTTATGACGGCATTGTTTTTCATCGTGTGATTGATGGTTTTATGGCACAGACAGGTGACCCTACCGGCACTGGTACTGGTGGTTCTGGGCAGAACCTGGCGGCTGAATTCAATGATACACCACATGCGCGCGGTGTTTGTTCTATGGCGCGGGCTCAAGCTCCAAACTCAGCAGATAGCCAATTCTTTATTTGTTTTGCTGATGCTGGCTTTTTGGATGGTCAATATACAGCTTGGGGCCGTGTAATTTCTGGCATGGAACATGTTGATGAGATTAAACGCGGTGAGCCTGTGATTGACCCAGACCAGATCATGAGCATGCGTGTAGCTGCTGACGCTGCTTAGATTTATTTATGATAAATTTTGAAAAGAGACCTGAAGGCCCGTCCTTTCTGGTCTCTTTTTTATTTTTAACTTTAGAAACTTTTGCTCTTCGGCTATATGGATTGTTTTTCACGTTTTTGTTTTCGTGAGTTTTTTAGTAAAACGGGCACATATTCATACAGAGAATGCTCTAGAGTATCGTTGTTAGTCCTATAAAATGTTTTGAAAAGTTTTATTTCCTTTGAAAATGACATCTTGAAAGTGATTTCCCTTGCAACTTGATGATTTTGATTTTGAACTGCCTGAAAGCCATATTGCTTTAGAACCTCATCCTAACCGTGATGGTTCTAAGCTTTTGCGTGTGATTTCAGATGGTTCACTGACGGTGTCTCAACGCCGTGGTATGGGAGTCAT
>CAXIDO010000393.1:0-2909 GCA_964022745.1 uncultured Methyloligella sp.
GCTACGTCGGCGGCACCTCGGCCCGCACGCTTCCCGTCCCGATGATGAACACCATCAACGGTGGTGAGCACGCAGACAACCCGATCGATGTACAAGAATTCATGATCATGCCCGTCTCTGCAGAAACCATGTCAGATGCCATTCGCATGGGCGCAGAAGTTTTTCACAAATTGAAAAAAGCTTTACAAGACGAAGGCCACAACACAAATGTTGGTGATGAAGGTGGCTTTGCACCAAACATCGGATCATCCGAAGACGCACTTGCCTTTATCATTAAAGCCATTGAAGCAGCTGGTTATAAAGCTGGCGAAGATATTTACCTAGCGTTAGACGCTGCTTCAACTGAATTTTACGAAGATGGCAAATACAACCTAAAAGGTGAGGGAAAAGTCCTTGATGCAGGTGGTATGATTGATTATTACGAAAATCTCATCTCAAAATTCCCGATCATCTCAATTGAAGATGGTCTTGCAGAAGACGATTGGGACGGTTGGAAAGCCATGACTGACGCAATCGGCGACAAATGCCAATTGGTTGGTGATGATCTGTTTGTAACAAACCCAGCGCGTTTAAAAACCGGCATTGAAAAAGGCACTGGCAATTCAATTCTGGTTAAAGTAAACCAAATCGGCACGCTAACAGAAACTTTAGAAGCAGTTGAAATGGCCCAGCGCGCTGGGATGACAGCCGTTATCTCACACCGCTCAGGTGAAACAGAAGACGCAACCATTGCAGATCTAGCTGTTGCGACCAATGCAGGCCAAATTAAAACCGGCTCATTAGCACGCTCTGACCGGTTAGCAAAATACAACCAGCTCATCCGCATTGAAGAGGGCTTAGGAACAGCTGGCATCTATGCTGGCAAATCTATTTTGAAGTAACGCGGTTGCAGGTGGGCAAACTAAAGCGTCACTAATAAGCGCGGTTGTTTGCGACGGTTGCTGGTGGGCAACCGAAGGAGTACTTAGAGAGTGAGCAACCGAAGGCACACTAAAAAGGCAATCTAAAAAAACAAAAAAGCGATCCTTACATTTTGTCAGGATCGCTTTTTTTTCTAAAAAACAAAGAAATCGAGTTAAAGCAAAAACTCTTCAGATTCCGATTTCCTCTTTTCTTTCTCTAAATTTGTTTCTTTCCCCACTTTTTTTCCACCTGTTGCAGATTGGCCTTTGCCACGATCTGAACCAATTTTCAAAATCACTCCACCTTGCACAACAGCGATAGATTTTTCTTCATTTTTAGGAATGGGAATATGAAATCTTTTACAATATCGAATGAGAGCAGCCGCGACAAAACTGCTGGGAACTTTTACCGGTGAACTTGTCCCAGTAAATAGGAATTCTATTACCAGTCCCTCCCTTTCTTTTTTTTCTCTAGCATCACGGGGGCTAGACTTAGGAAGTTCAACTTGCCCTTTATGAGACAAGTCTCTCAAGGCTTCAATCACTTCATTTAGCGTAAATTTAATAAATCTAATTTCTACAGGCATAATCAGTCACCAATATTTCAAATAGCGTCAGTCTAAGAGAAAAGCGTAAAAAACTAATCAAGTACTTTCTGTGTAAGGATTATTAAAGTTACAAATTATACGATTGATCGGATTTAATCGTGCGGCAAAGTTGAGACAATTAAAATTTAATTCCAAAAAATGTATCGTTTTCTTTTACCGACTATTAACCTCAAGCAACTATCTTAGCTCAGTAAGCAATTGGTAGAGAGTTAAGTATTGCGTGTGTTTACTAGAGTTTACATAAAAATTAGCAAAGGAGCGCGCGCGCTGTTTCCTGTTGTGTTATGCGCTGCGCTTTTTTGCTATTTTTCTCTTCATTTTGCTGGCGGTAAATATGGCCTCGAGTCTCATGAGCGCCTTGAGCAAAAAGTATCTAGCTTAAAAATATCTCTAAAAGAATTATCATCAACGCGTAAAGTTTATGAAAATCGGATAGATCTGATTGCATCAAATCGCGCCAAAAAAGATTTAGTTGATGAGCTAGCTAGAACGTCTCTTCAGTATGCGGATCCTAAAGACCTGGTCCTTTTTGACTAATCTATAGTTGGTAATTTAAACTACCCAATACTGCGTATCCCGTTTCAAAATATTTTTAAATCTTTGACATAGTTCGTAATAATCATTTGAAATTCGACTAAAGTTGGGTTTATACATTAGACCAAGAAACTGGCTTCAATTCCCTAAATCGTAAGAAATTTATCAATGACTTACCAATCAAGTGGGACATATTGAAGCATAGAAACATTAGAGAGGTTTATAATGAGCGAGGTATTTCACACATGAGCTCAAAATCCCAGAAATCAGTATCTAAAAAAGATCTGTATAGAGATATGCTTTTAATCCGGCGTTTTGAAGAAAAAGCCGGTCAATTATATGGCATGGGACATATAGGTGGCTTTTGTCACTTATATATTGGACAAGAAGCTGTCGTGACAGGGATGAACGCCGTCATGATAGAAGGTGACCAGGTTATAACTGGTTACCGCGATCACGGCCACATGCTGGTAGCAGGCATGGAACCAAATGGCGTGATGGCAGAACTAACCGGTCGGGTCGACGGGTATTCGCGCGGCAAAGGTGGTTCAATGCATATGTTCTCAGTCGAGAAACATTTTTACGGTGGTGCTCAAGTTCCATTAGGAACCGGCCTGGCATTTGCAAATAAGTACCGTGAAAACAATAATGTCTCACTAGCTTACTTTGGCGATGGTGCGGCAAACCAAGGCCAGGTCTATGAAGCCTTTAATATGGCAAAGCTTTGGAACTTACCCGTCGTATACGTCATTGAAAATAACAGATACGGCATGCGCACCTCTATCCAGCGTTCCTCTTCAACAACAGACCTCTACCAATGTAGTCTAAGTTTTGATAAACCAGGCAGTCAGGTAGATGGCATGGA
>CAXIDO010000394.1:0-2907 GCA_964022745.1 uncultured Methyloligella sp.
ATGAAATAGAAAATTTAATTGGTCAGAAATTTAGGGACCTTTTTCATATCCATGCTTCTATTGCTGTCGTTCCCCCTGGCACTCTTCCTGACGACGGAAAAATTATTGTTGATTTGAGATAATTAATAATTCAACCAAGGAGCTGGTTGTTTATTGAAAAAAGCATCGATGCCTGCCATTGCTTCTTTGCTTTCCCATCTGTCAGCCAGTTGGTTGGCTGTATATTCTGCCATTTCACCTGGCGCACTTCCGCACAATTGCTGACAAAGTGCTTTTGCACTTGCAATTGCGCCTGGCGCACATTTTAAAATGGCCTGGATTTCTTCTTCAACAACCTTTTCTAAGTCTGTTTCATCAACAGCTGTTGTGACAAGACCTGACCTCATGGCGAAGTCAGCCGTAAATGCTTTAGCTGAATAAAAAACTTGTCTTGCGAAATTTTCGCCCATACGCGCGACAACAAAAGGACCTATGGTTGCAGGGATGAGACCTAGCTTAGTTTCGGTTAATGCGAATTTAGATTTTTTATTTGCGATTACGACATCTGCAACAGCCATCATGCCGACACCACCGCCATAAGCAGAGCCTTGCACTTTCGCGATTAAGAACTTTGGCAGGGAATTTAAAGCACCTAGCATAGTGGCAAGTGCGCGGCTTTCTTGCATTTTGCCATCTCTGTCTTTCTCCATTTGAGATTGCATCCACTTCAAATCACCGCCGGCGCAAAATGATTTACCATTAGCTGCCAGGACAACAGCTCTGACCGATGCGTCATTCCCCAAATGTTCTGCTGCTATGGTCAGTTCTTTAATCATTAAGCTATTCAGAGCATTATGTTTTTCGACGCGGTTCAATGTGATGGTTGAGATGCCGCGTTTGTCCTGCTCTAGTTGAATGGTTTCAAAGTTTTTCATATCAGGGGCTCAATTTCCTTAGTTTTTATTAGCAATATTTTGTGCCAAGTAATCTTCAGCTTTTTGCAGTTTTCGCATATCCAAACCAGTGCTGTAACCTTCTGCATGCAACATCTCAGCAAGGGACTTGGTAGACAAGTTTCCCTTCGCTCCAGGTGCGTAAGGGCAACCTCCTAAGCCACCAACGGCGCTGTCATAGGTTGTTACGCCATATTCCAAACTGGCTTGCACATTATCTAAAGCTCTGCCGCTCGTGTCATGATAGTGGCCAGCAACTTGGTTGACTGGTACAGTTTTTAAAACAGCTTCCAGCATTTTAGATATTAATTCAGGTGTGCCTTTCCCGATTGTGTCACCGAGGGATACTTCATAGCAACCCATTTCCAACAGTTGTTCAGCGACCACCTTTACGGCTTCTGGCGAAATGTCTCCTTCATAGGGACAACCTACTACGCATGACACATAAGCTCGAACGGGTACATTAGCTGCGAGCCCAGCAATGACGACAGGGACGAAGCGATCCAAACTTTCTTTGATAGAGCAATTGATATTTTTCTGGCTAAATGTTTCTGAGGCTGAACCAAATATAGCGACTTCTCCTACATTGGCTTCAATGGCTTTCTCAAAACCTTTCATGTTGGGCGTTAATGCAGCGTACGTTACATTGGTATTTCGGTTGATGGCTGAGAGTACTTCAGTTGCGTCTGCCATTTGCGGGACCCATTTGGGGGAGACAAAACTTGTCACCTCAATTTTTTCAAATCCGGCATCTGATAAGAGATTGACAAGCTCAACCTTTTGTTCAGTCGCGATCAACTCTTTTTCGTTTTGCAAACCGTCTCTTGGTCCGACTTCATATATTCTTATTTTTGTTGAACCATCACTCATTTTCTGCTCGATCATATTCTTCTCTGGCTTGCTCTCTTAAAGTCCGCCTGATTATTTTTCCTGTATTCGTCAAAGGTAACTGGCTTAGAAACTCAATTTCTCTTGGGCATTCATATGAGGCGAGATGATCTTTAACGAAGGCTTGTATTTCTTCCACGAGCTGTTCTGAGGCTTTTTCTCTTTTGTGCAAGACTATGTAAGCTTTGATAATTTCTGTGCGTAGTTTGTCTGGCTTGCCAACTACAGCGACCATATAAACACAAGGGTGTTTGATAATTGTTTCTTCAATTTCTCCTGGCCCAATACGATAGCCAGCTGACGTGATGACATCATCATCGCGGCCGACAAATCTAATCCAACCGTCCTCTTCATATTGCCCGACATCACCAGTGAGAAGATAGTTATGAAGAAATTTATTTTGCGTTGCGTCTTCATTATTCCAATAATGAAGAAACATTACCGGATCTTTTCTTTTCACGGCAATTAAACCTTGCTCGCGTAATGAGCAATCACTGCCGTCTTGGCGAAGAACTTTCACAACATGGCCTGGTACAGGGCGGCCCATAATTCCTGCTCTAGCTTCCATCATCGAGGCGCATGATGAGATGATTAGATTGCATTCTGTTTGGCCATAAAACTCATTGATATTCACGCCGAGTGTTTCTTTCCCCCAGCCTAGTAAATCTGTTCCCAATGTTTCGCCGCCACTTGCAATAGTACGTAATTTTAGCGGATAGACATTAGCGTCATAATTCGTATTTCGTAACATTTTCAGTGCGGTAGATGGCATAAAGACGTTTGTCACTTTGCATTTTGACATCAACTCAAACGCGGCTTCACCGGTGTATTTTTTAAACCTACCAGCGACGACTGGTACACCGTGATGCAAGGCAGGAAGGAGTACATCTAATAAGCCACCGATCCAGGCCCAATCAGCCGGAGTCCAGATGACATCTCCTGGTTTCGGGAAGAAATCATGGCTCATTTCCATGCCAGGCAAGTGGCCTAATAAAACACGGTGTGCGTGCAGCGCACCTTTGGATGGCCCTGTTGTTCCGGAGGTGTAAATGATTAAAGCTGGATCATCAGCTTTGGTTTTTACCAG
>CAXIDO010000395.1:0-2891 GCA_964022745.1 uncultured Methyloligella sp.
TTCATGGCCTTGAGTGGGTAAAATCACCGGCTGATATTTTCTCTTTGGAAGCTAAGGATGAAGACCGTTTAACGTCCTTAAAAAATATGGATGGCTGGGGAGAAAAGTCTGTTTTGAAACTTTGGGATGCTATTAATGAACGCCGAACGATTGATCTTGATCGTTTTATTTTTGCTCTTGGTATCCGCCATGTTGGGGCGACAACGGCAAGGGATCTAGCGCGTCATTATGGTGAGGCAGATAAGTGGCTTCAAGCTATGATAAGTGCGGGTGATGAGGAAAGCGCTGCTTTTGAGGAGTTGCAGAACATTGATGGGATTGGCGGTGTTGTCGCTTCTTCTTTAACTCATTATTTTGCTGAAAAAAGAAATCTGGAGCAAGTTCGCGCTTTGCTTGAAGTTGTTACTGCTGAGCCTGTTGTGTTTGAAGAAGTTGCCTCTTCAGTGACAGGGCAAACGGTTGTTTTCACCGGCAAACTTGAATTGATGAGCCGGGCTGAGGCGAAGGCGCAGGCTGAACGGCTGGGCGCTAAAGTTGCAGGGTCCGTTTCAGCGAAGACAAATATATTGGTGGCAGGCCCTGGTGCTGGCTCTAAGCTGAAAAAGGCTGAAGAGCTTGGTGTAAAAGTTTTAACTGAGCAAGAATGGCTAGATTTGGTTGGCTAGTTTTTATTTTTAGAGCCATTCGGGATTTGGTGTATCCAGACCGGTTAATGTCGTTAAAGCTCTTCTTCTAATAAATGGAATAGAGAGGGCTAGTGGTGCTAAATATTTGATTGTGAGTGTAAACCCGATACCTGGTGAAGTAATTTGCTCTGTTTGTTGCTTTGTGAATTTTAAAATTTTTTCACCAACTGGGTGACGTAATTTTGTATATCGCTCGGTTTGATTTCTCTCAATTAAATAGGCTAGAGTTGCTGCATCTTCTATTCCCATATTCATTCCCCGTCCGCCTGCTGGCGAGTGAATGTGGGCGGCGTCACCTGCAAGATAGGCATTTCCTTTTTGGTAAGTTGCGACCTGGCGGTAACTTATTTTGAAGTCAGATTGCCAGGTGGATTTTGAAATTTTCATACCACTTGGTAAATTATTTAAAATATCTGGTTTTGAAGAAACTAAACGTCCTTTTCCTTCACCGAATGGGAAAAAGGCTATGGGGCCTTCCTTTGTAAAAGTTACGACTGCATTGTTAAAAGGGTAGGGCCATTCACTGATTTCTACATCGGCTAAGCTCCAGATATCTGGATTGCTTTCACCGCCGAATGAGAAACCCAGTTCTTTACGTACTGTTGAATGGGCACCATCTGCTCCGATTAAGTTTTTGGTGATGATGGTTTTTTGTTCATTATTGGTTGTGAGATTGCATTTAAAAAGATTATCCAAATGGGATATGGAGTTAAGTGATGTATACCAATCTATAGTTTGAGTTTGCTCTTTTAATGTTTCTATTAAAATGGTTTCTGTTTGAGATTGTGGGAGTACGAGCAGGTAGTTATATTTGTGTGGGCTTTGGGTTATATCGACATTTAATAAGGTTTGTTGCTGATTTCTAACTGTGATTTTTTCAACTTTATTGCCGGCCTTAATTAATTTCTCTGTGACACCAGCTGGTTCTAGAATTTCGAGAGTGCGTGCGTTAATAGCTAGGGCACGGCTTTCTGGGGTAGGCTCACCATCATTATCGATAATTTTAAAGGGGATGCCACGGCGGTTCAGTTCAATAGCTGCTGTTAGGCCAACAGGGCCAGCGCCGATAATAAGATTTTCAACTGGTTTTTCAGACATTTAAAATTCCTTTGATTGAAGGAAACTATTTTGCCTAAAGCATTATTCTGGCTTTATTGTGCTTGTTGCTGTTTTTAACCACGCTTTCACAGGTCCTTTTAGTTCTGGTGATAGAGTTTTGTATACGGCTTTGTGGTAGTTGTTCAGCCATTTGAGTTCATGTTTGCTAAGCAATTTACAATCAATTAAATGACGATCAAAAGGCGCCAGGGTTAAAGTTTCAAACTGCATCATTGGCTGTTCACCGCCCGTGATGTCTTCTGGTTCTTTGACTAAGATTAGATTTTCCAGTCTGATGCCGTACGCACCTTCGCGATAATATCCTGGTTCGTTTGAGATGATCATTCCTGGCGCTAGTGGAACAGTGGCTCTTCTTGAGCTGCCTTGGGGGCCTTCATGAACTGATAAGAAGCTCCCAACGCCGTGACCAGTGCCGTGAGCAAAATCCAGGCCTGCTTGCCAAAGGGGGGCTCTTACTAAAGGGTCGAGGTCGCAGCCTCTTGTTCCTTTCGGAAAACAGGCTGTTGCTAAATTAATGTGAGCTTTTAGTACGAGTGTGTAGTGCCGGCGCATTGGTCCGGTTGGTTTGGTTGTTGGGGCATCTATAGCGATGGTTCGGGTGATGTCTGTGGTGCCGTCTTGATATTGAGCCCCTGAATCTACCAGATATAAATCACCCATATTTAGCCGGCGATTGCTTTTTTCACTCACTCTATAGTGAACGATGGCGCCATTTGGGCCTGCGCCTGAAATTGTCTCGAAGCTGATATCTTTTAGTGCGCGTGTTTCGATGCGGAAATTCTCCAAGGCTTTGGCGCTGTTTATTTCATCGAGTTCTTTATTTGTTGAATTTTCTGAAACCCAATGAAGGAATTTTGTGACGGCGATCCCATCGCGAATATGGGCCTGGCGGCTGCCTTCGATTTCAGCTTTGTTTTTCTTGGCCTTTGGTAGAGAGCAAGGGTCTTCACCTCTGATGATTTCAGCTCTTGCTGAACGAAGGGTTTGATAAATGGCACTGTTGGTTCTTGCCGGGTCAATTAATACCTTTTTAAATTTGGAACCTAAAACTTTTAAGCGTTCTTCAAATTGTTCTGGTGGTAGCAA
>CAXIDO010000396.1:0-2877 GCA_964022745.1 uncultured Methyloligella sp.
ATCGATCAGACAGGGAGCATGCATTTCTCTATTTGAAATAGAGTACGCGTGTAAAATTGAGTGGCAAAAGTAATGGTTACGGTATCGAAGCCTGGTGTTTATCTATGGCGAATGATTGTTTTTCTCACTTTAATCGGGTTTCTATCTGCAATCCTTTATAGCCAGATAAAAACGGCGTTTATGTCTAATCCAGCCTTAAACGGCATGATTTTAGCTGTTCTCTTCATCGGCACTCTTTATTCTTTCGGCCAGATTTTACGGCTTTATCCGGAAATTCGCTGGATTAATAATTTCCGCTTTGCTGACCCAGGGAATACAAAAGGCAGTAAGGCCCCAACTATGTTGGCAAGCATGGCGAACATGTTTCGCAATCAATCTGGCCCATTTACCCTTTCAACAAATGTAACCAGTGCTATCTTAGATTCAGTTGGCTCACGTCTTGATGAAGCAAGAGACACCTCACGTTATCTCGTTGGCCTGCTAATTTTCCTTGGCCTTTTGGGCACATTCTGGGGTCTCCTTGGCACAATTCAATCCGTAGGGGAAACCATCAGTTCACTAGACACCTCAGGCTCTGGCGGCGTTGCCGTTTTTGAAGCTTTGAAACAAGGTCTTCAAGCCCCGCTACAAGGCATGGGCACAGCTTTTTCATCCTCACTCTTCGGTCTCGCAGGCTCACTTATTCTTGGTTTTTTAGATCTGCAATCCGGCCAGTCGCAAAACCGCTTCTATCATGAGACAGAAGAATGGTTAGCGGGCATGACAACCGTTGAAACTGAAAACGGCAAAGCAACCACAGACAAAGTCGCAAACAACACAGAACTTGCTCACATGCTCACTGCCGTCGCCGAACGGCTAGACCGCAATACAGGCGGTATGGTCAGTCAAAATGGAATTAACGTGGCAGATAGTCTCGAACAGCTCATCAGTCAAATGAGAGCCGAGCAAAAAATTGTGCGACAATGGATGGATGAACAAGCCAACCAAAATGCTGAAATGCGCCACTTAATGGCTGAGATACTCAAAAACAGAGGACGCTAAGATGGCCTTTGGGCGCGCCCGCCGGCGTTATAGAGATGATGGGTCTTATTGGCCTGGCTTTGTTGACGCAATGGCCACATTGTTGCTCGTCATGACATTCCTCTTGTCAGTGCTCTCTGTCGCGCAATATTTTGTGACACAAGAAGCAACCGGCAAAGATAACGCCATTCAAACCTTAAATCGCCAAATCCTTGAACTAACCAATCTTCTTTCTCTTGAGAAAAATGATAAGAAAGACTTGGAAAGTAATCTCGCCCTTCTAAAAGCCACCCTTGCCGACAGCCAGGAAAAAAGCAACAAACTAGAAGCCCTCATAGGCCTTGGTGACAGCAAAGACAGAAGTGCGAAACTACAAATTGATGAGTTAAACAAACGCTTGAAAGGCGAAAAAGAGCTCTCAAAAGAAGCAACCACCCAAGTTGCCCTGTTAAACCAACAATTAGCGGCTCTCCGCCGTCAAATCGCAGCTTTAAATGAAGCTCTTGAAGCCTCAGAAGCCAAAGACAAAGAACAAAAAGAACAATTGAAAGATTTAGGCGCACGGCTCAATGTAGCCCTTGCCAAACGCGTACAAGAACTCAGCCAATATAGATCAGACTTTTTCGGACGCTTACGCAAACTCTTAGGCAACCGCCCCGGCATTCGCGTTGTCGGAGACCGGTTCGTCTTTCAATCTGAAGTCTTATTTACCTCTGGGTCAGACGAACTAAACCCTGCCGGCCAAATTGAAATGAGCAAACTCGCCTCAGCGGTTAATGAAATTCGCCAAAAGATCCCAGGCAACATCAAATGGGTTCTACGGATCGATGGTCACACAGACCGCCAGCCTATTAACACACCCCGCTTCCCTTCAAACTGGGAACTCTCTTCTTCAAGAGCAACCTCAGTGGTGCGCTATTTGATCAATGAAGGCGTACCAGCCAATCGCCTGGTCGCCGCTGGCTTTGGTGAAAACCACCCACTAGACACGTCAAACTCTCCAGAAGCCTTCGCAAAAAACCGCCGCATCGAATTAAAACTAACAGAGAAATAGCAAAAGCGTTCTGCTTTTAGGTCGAAGAAACGACCTTCTAAACGAAGAAGGAGTTCAAACCATTTCGGACTGAAGACATGACGGCTGCGAAGTTGCGAGTAGGCAAACTAAAGCGCAATAGCTCGTGAGAGAAATAAACCAGATGCTTCGTGGGAATCTGAGCAAGCGCTCCCTAATCAGCTTGCATCACGCTGCAATTGCGTCCGAGCAAGCTCAGCATAAATTCCACCTTTCGAGAGAAGCTCATCATGAGTTCCCTCTTCAACAAAGCGCCCTTGATCAAAGACCAAAATACGATCTGCAGTGACAACCGTTGAAAGACGATGCGCAATAATCAAGCTCGTACGCCGCTTTAAAACTTCTTCCAACGCTTGTTGTACTTTTTCTTCGCTGCCAGCATCAAGCGCACTGGTTGCTTCATCAAGAAGTAAAATCGGTGCTTGGCGCAAAATAGCCCGTGCTAAAGCAATGCGCTGACGCTGGCCACCAGAAAGCCCCTGGCCTCCTTCACCAATTCTAGTTTCATACCCCTCTGAAAAACCTTCAATAAATTCATGTGCTTGCGCAGCTTTCGCAGCTTTAATCACTTCATCACGCAAAGCTTTATCACTCATTCCTCCAGAAACAGAAGAACGAGCAAAGGCAATATTCTCAAAAATCGAAGCATCGAAGAGACTGGCTTCTTGCGGCACTAGCGCAAAACAGTCACGCAGTTCATGCAAGTCCAGCTCATTCACAGGAACTCCATCGACGCGAATAGAACCCTTCGTGGGATCATAAAACCGCAGTAATAATTGGAAAAT
>CAXIDO010000397.1:0-2875 GCA_964022745.1 uncultured Methyloligella sp.
CTGAACTTGATTTTTTAAATTCAGATCTCATTTGGTTTTAAAATACAAAGACCTTAAATAAATAATCATGAGGCAGAAATATGAGTGACATTGCAGGACGCGTCAAAAAAATCGTCATCGAGCACCTAGGTGTAGAAGACGAAAAAGTTGTCGAAAATGCGAGCTTTATCGATGATCTTGGCGCTGATAGCTTGGATACAGTTGAGCTTGTTATGGCTTTTGAAGAAGAGTTTGGATGTGAAATTCCAGACGATGCAGCTGAAACAATCCAAACTGTTGGTGACGCTGTTAAGTTTCTAGAACAAGCTTCTGCTTAAAATTTAAGCATGATTGATGAAGGCCCGAGCTTTAATAAAAAAGCTCGGCGCCTTTTTCATTTTTGTTTTAAAAACGAAAAAAATTTAAAACTTTGGGCCTTTATTAAAGACCGCGCTAAAATCTAAGTCTTAGTTAAATTCTAAGTCTTTAAATTTAAATTAGGCGCAGAGAGCCTGTGCCTCTTATAGGTGCGCATAAATACAAATTGCCACCACATAAATGGTCTTAAATCATTGCTAAAGGTCAATCTTCAATAATGAGAGGGAGGACAGTCATGCGACGTGTCGTTGTCACAGGGCTTGGAATGGTATCGCCACTAGGTGTCGGTGTTGATCATTGTTGGGATAGACTAATAAAAGGCGAAAATGGTGCAAAACCCATCGATCAATTCGATGCGTCAGATCTAGCCTGTCAAATTTATTGCCCAATCCCAAGAGGTGATGGCGAAAACGGCACTTACAATCCTGATAATTATTTACCAGCCAAAGAACAGCGTAAAGTAGATGAATTTATCACCTACGCAATTGCAGCTGCTGAAGAAGCAATTAAAGACGCAAACTGGCAATCTAATTCAGAAGAAGAAAGTTTCCGCGCAGGAACTTTGATCGGCTCCGGCATTGGTGGCCTTCAAGGCATTGAAACAGCATCACTGTTATTTGCCGAAAAAGGCCCGCGCCGTCTGAGCCCATTTTTTATACCCGGCCGCTTAATCAATCTTGCCTCTGGTCACGTTTCTATTCGCCACAATCTCAAAGGCCCAAACAGTTCAGTGGTCACAGCCTGCTCAACCGGCTCTCACGCAATCGGTGATGCAGCACGCCTCATCGCTTTAGATGACGCAGACATGATGGTCGCTGGTGGCTCTGAGTCTCCGCTATGCCGTTTGGCAATTGCTGGCTTTTCATCTTGTAAAGCCCTCTCAACACACTTCAATGATGCCCCTGAAAAAGGATCACGGCCTTATGATCAAGACCGTGACGGTTTCGTGATGGGGGAAGGTGCTGGCATTGTCGTTCTTGAAGAATATGAAAAAGCCAAAGCACGAGGCGCTAAAATTTATGCTGAAGTTATCGGCTATGGATTATCTGGCGACGCCTATCATATTACAGCCCCTTCTGAAGATGGCTCAGGTGCCTTTAGATGTATGGAAGCTGCCCTTAAACGCTCGGGCGTTAAAGCAAGTGATATTGATTATGTAAATGCTCATGGCACATCAACTCCAATGGGCGATGAAATCGAACTCCGTGCAGTTGAAAGATTGTTCGAAGGCGCAACAGACAATTTACATATGTCATCAACAAAATCAGCAATTGGCCATCTCCTTGGCGCTGCTGGCGCTGTTGAAAGCATCTTCTCTGTCAAAGCCATTGAGAAAAACATCGCACCGCCAACATTAAACCTAGATAACCCATCAGTTGAGACAAAGATAAACCTTTGTGCTCACAAAGCGGTTGAAAAGGAAATTAATATTGCCTTGAGTAATTCATTTGGATTTGGTGGAACAAACGCATCACTTATCTTCAAAAACGTGAATTAATCGCCTCAATATAACCAATTAAAGCCAAAATTTAAAATTGTCGAAAAATAGACTTATTTTTGGTCCTGACTAACAAAATGGGATAGAATATTACATCGGGCAGTTTTAAAAATTAATCACACTAAAATCATTGTTACAAAACAACTGGTATCTGTGCTAAATAAGCTGTCAGAAACATATCTAGAAGGTCATATTAAAACCTTCAGTCCAATACCCGTTAACAGAGTTAAGAGTAGGTCATGTCTGTAAACAAAGGTTTTGATTGGGATAATTCAGGTGCAAATAATGGTCGTAGTACGACCAGAAAACAAGGGCGCCGTGGTTATGGAACAATGCCACGCAGCCCAGCAGAAACCTTGGAACCAATGCGCGCATCAGAACCCCCTGTGATTTCCCGTAAAAAAAGAGAATACCACCAAACTCTAGTCTTCATGAGTGGAACATTAACAACGCTTGTGTTGATCTTTGTAGGCTTAGCGGCTTCTTTTGCATTTGCAAAATATATGTTTGACAAACCAGGCCCTCTACCACACTCAGACGTTATCGCCATTCCAAAAGGTGAAGGCTTAAGCGCCATCGCCAACAGATTAGAGCGCAAAAATATCATCATTGATAAAAGATTGTTTAAAGCGGCCGTCATGTATTTCGGTGTTCAAAACAAACTTAAAGCTGGTGAGTATGAAATCCCCAAACAATCTTCAATGCGCGAGGTTATTGATCGTCTCCTAGAAGGCAAATCAATACTGCACTCACTACCATTCCCTGAAGGAATGACTAGTCAGCAACTGGTTGATCGTATGAATGCAAATACAATCCTCACTGGCGAAATAACAGAAATACCGGCTGAAGGCAGCATGCTTCCTGACACATATCGTTTTACCAGAGGAATGGACCGCACAGAACTCATAAAACGCATGCAAGCAGCCCAAGAAAAATTCATCGATAAAATCTGGAATGACAGGCAAGCAGATCTGCCAATTAAAACTAAAGCTGAAGCTTTAACACTTGCTTCAATCGTTG
>CAXIDO010000398.1:0-2871 GCA_964022745.1 uncultured Methyloligella sp.
GGCAGCTCGCGCTGCCATGTCCCATTGCCCGAAAAGGGCAATGCTCCTTCTTCGTGTAACTCCTTTGGTTTCTCTCACGGCTATTCTTTTTAGTAGCGCTTTAGGTTGCCCACTATGCAACCGCACTATCACCGGACTACGCGAAGTGCTTCGTCATGTCCCTCAGCCAGGAAAAGGGCTGAGCTCCTTCTTCGTGTAGCTCGTTTTGGTTGCTAATGTGCTCTAGATACTCAACAGCATCCGCTTTTTCAATGAAACTCCCTAAATCAATTGACCCAGGTGTAAAAATAGCTCAGAAAGAAGAGCTTGCTGCCTTGTCAGGTTTTCTTAATGAAATTGACATGGCTTGAACTTAAAAACTTGCAGCGCTTCTAAGCTGCGCAAAGACATTATTACTTATTATGAAATTTCTTGATCAATCTAAAGTCTATGTGAAATCTGGCAATGGTGGCAATGGCTGCATTTCGTTTCGCCGTGAGAAATATGTTGAATTTGGCGGGCCGAATGGCGGTGATGGCGGCCGGGGCGGTGACGTGTGGGCGCTTTGCGTTGACAACCTCAACACCTTGATCGATTTTAGATTTCAACAGCACTACAAGGCTGGTAATGGCCAACATGGTATGGGTAGTGATTGCACCGGTGTTAATGGTGATGATATCACTTTGCTCGTTCCACCTGGTACGCAAATTTTAGATGAAGATAATGAAACTGTTCTTGCTGATCTAACTGATGTTGGAGATAAAGTGCAGTTGGTGCAGGGCGGGAATGGTGGCTTTGGTAATGCGCGTTTTAAAAGCTCGACCAATCAAGCCCCCAGAAAAGCCAATCCTGGTGAACCTGGCATTGAGCGCACATTATGGCTTCGATTAAAACTGATTGCTGACGCTGGACTTGTTGGCTTGCCTAATGCTGGTAAATCAACTTTTCTCTCAAGTGTTTCGGCTGCAAAACCGAAAATCGCCGATTACCCTTTTACGACACTGCACCCAAACCTTGGGGTGGTTAAAGCTGGTGATCTTGACTTTGTTTTGGCTGATATTTCCGGGTTAATTGAAGGGGCTCATGAAGGAGCTGGAATTGGCGACCGGTTTTTAGGTCATGTTGAACGCTGTGAAGTTCTGTTACATTTGATTGACGCAAATAGTGAAGACCTCTTGAAAGATTATAAAGTTATTCGAGGGGAACTAGAAGCTTATGGTGGGGAACTTAGCGACAAAGAAGAACTGATCGCTATTTCAAAATGCGATTCGATCACTGAAGAAATTTCTGAAGAGAGAGCAGCTGAGTTGAGCGAACAGCTGGGTAAAGAAGTTATCGCACTTTCTGCTGTTTCTGGTTATAACTTGGAACGCACACTCTTAAGATTAGGAAGTACGGTTCGGACCAACAGAGCTAAGGCGAAAGAAGCGAAAAAAGAAAAAACCGGTTGGCGCCCTTAAAACAAACAAGCAATTCGTCACAGTTTGCTCCTCAATCTTGAGATACTGACTTCATATATCTATATGTAATCTTGCAAAACAGTGCGTGTCGCACAAAAGTGGGTATCTGAAGCAACAAAAAAACAGGCATAAACAAAAGACTAGAGCAGTCACAAGAATTAAATATAAAGTGACATGCTCTGGATTGCCAACGTTTAAGATCTAGGGAGAAGCACTTGGTGCTTTTAATACGTTAGTCTCATGAGACAAGAATGGCAAAATGCGAAACGTATCGTCATTAAAATTGGTTCTGCGCTTTTGGTTGATGAAGAGACTGGACGGCTTCGCCAAGAGTGGATTTATTCCCTCATTGAAGATATCGCCCGCTTAAGACACGAGGGTAAGGAAGTTATTCTTGTAGCTTCTGGCTCTAAGGCACTTGGACGAAATGAACTTGGTCTTGAACCTGGAACGCTCACTCTTGATCAGGCACAAGCGGCTGCAGCTATTGGGCAGATTTCACTGGCCCATACATTCAAAGCTTTATTTCAAAACCATGACATTAAAGCCGCGCAGGTGCTACTTACCATTAGCGACACTGAAGATCGCCGCCGTTATTTAAACGCGCGAGATACGATAAACACATTGGTTGATTTTGGCGTCATTCCTGTTGTGAACGAGAATGATACAGTTGCAACAAATGAAATTCGTTATGGCGACAATGACAGGCTTTCGGCAAGAGTTGCATCGATGGTTGAAGCTGATGTTCTTCTGATTTTTTCTGACATTGATGGGCTTTATACTGCCCCGCCCCACTTAGACGCTAATGCTGAGCATATTCCTGAAGTGGTGCAGATTACTCCTGAGATTGAAGCAATGGCGGGAGGGACTGGAAGCAGTTTTTCTTCTGGAGGCATGGTTACTAAAATTATGGCTGCAAAGATAGCTGTTGCATCTGCCTGTCACATGGTCATTGCTTCTGGCCAAGGAGCCAATCCGATTACAGCGTTATTAAACAATGCTAAGGCAACCTGGTTTTTGTCCTCAGCTGACCCTTTAACGGCTCGTAAAAGTTGGATTGCCGGATCACTTGATGTAAAGGGTGTTTTGACCATTGATCTAGGTGCTGAACGAGCCCTCAAGGAAGGGAATAGTTTGTTACCGGCGGGTGTGACGAACTCTTCTGGTGATTTTGATCGCGGTGATATCATTGCGATTAAGAATGAAGCTGGTGAGATTATTGGGCACGGGTTAAGCTCTTACGATCAAACAGATACTATCCAAATCATTGGTAAGCAAAGTTCTGAGATTAAATCTATACTTGGCTATACTGGACGAAATGAATTGGTACACCGCGATAATATGGCTTTGACAAATTCCGGTCTAAGTTGAGAAGACCAGATGACAAGTTTGGCAAGAGGTAGTGAAGAATGAATATGGCAATAAATAATTC
>CAXIDO010000399.1:0-2865 GCA_964022745.1 uncultured Methyloligella sp.
CGCTTGTCACCTTTTTCATATTCAAAGGTACCTGTCATAGAGTTCGCAATAACAGCTTCATCCGCGCCAACATAAGCTGGTTTCGCAAGAATTTTCACAGCTTCAACGCGGTTCGCATTATTGTTTTCATCCAACCATTTAGCAGCACGAATGAGAGCTTTAACCAAAGCGGTCGTTGTGTTTGGGTATTTCTTGGCAAAGTCAGCTCTGATGCCAAAGACCTTTTCCGGATTGTTCTTCCAGATTTCATAGTCAGTGATAACCGGCACACCAATCCCTTTAAACACAGCTTGTTGGTTCCAAGGTTCACCAACGCAATAGCCATAAATTGTTCCAGCTTCCATTGTTGCAGGCATCTGTGGGGGAGGGGTTACAGAAAGAAATGCATCAGCTAGAATTTGACCACTTGTGTCGGTCTTAGAATAATAACCCGGGTGAATACCACCAGCAGCAAGCCAATATCTTAGCTCATAATTGTGGGTCGATACCGGGAAAACCATACCCATTTTAAAAGGCTTGCCATCAGCTTTATATTTATCAACCACAGGTTTTAAATAGTCAGCCTTAATAGGATGTACTGGTTTGCCATCTTTGTGAGGAATATGCTTTTTCATCTCAGCCCAAACAGCATTTGAGACCGTGATGCCATTGCCGTTTAAGTCCATTGAGAATGGTGTAATGATATGAGCTTTGGTGCCAAATCCAATGGTTGCAGCTAGTGGCTGTCCTGCAAGCATATGAGCGCCGTCTAATTGACCGTCAATCACACGGTCGAGCAGAACTTTCCAGTTCGCTTGAGGCTCGAGAGTAACGAATAAACCTTCATCTTCAAAGAAGCCTTTTTCATACGCAATCGCGAGCGGTGCCATATCGGTTAGCTTAATGAAGCCAAATTTAAGCTCATCTTTTTCTAATTCGAGTTCCTCTGCATGAAGGCCTGAGAGTGAAAGAGAAGTCACAGTTAAAGCGGCGGTCAACCCAATCGTCGTTCGCTTAATAACCTTTTTTATCAACTCAGAAAATTTCATAAAAATTGGTCCTTTTTAAAAAATATTTTTAGTCACCCTTGGTGATTTTCGATTAGAGCGAGGCAGCTTGCTAAATTTAAAAAACTACATACATACTTAGCTTGAAGCAGCTCGTTCGATCATGCAGGTTGATAATCAAGTTTTGTGCCAAACCAATAAGGTATTAAAAAACAGTTACTTAGGGGGTGTGGGGTGAATTTACGCAGTCTAAAGGTGCATAAAATATACGCATTTATGCATAGCGATTAATAAATGTGCAGGTGAGTTTGCTTAAGTTTTAATCAGTTGGATCTCGAAGGAGGGGCTCTAAGAAAATTGCTCAATATATTGGCAGGCTTAGGTGAAAAAAGTGAGAAGGGAAGGTAATAAAGAGTTAAAAATGAGAAGCAAAAGCTTGAGAAAACAAAGAAATCATGATTAATCAAACTTGAAAATGATTGAATAAAAATTTCAATCTAAATGAGTTGAAAAATTGAATCACTGCCTAAAAAAAAGATAGAGGACTGTTGATGCTAAGAAAAATTTTATTGGTCCTGGGTTTTATATTACCTCTATCTGCCTGTCTTTCAGGCAAAGAAACAGGGGTGCAAATAAAAAGCCCAGCTACCAATGATAAGACACAATTTATCATCTTAACTGAGGGCCAGGAGCGCCTCTATCAAGAGGCTGTTCAGTCCATTCTACCCAATAAGTCACCGATAAAATTCACTTCAGTAAAGACATTGAAATTCGAAACCCAAGATGGTTACCATACATGCGGCTACGCAACTTATAAAAATGAAGCCGGACAAAATAGTGAAACACCTTTTTACGTCGAGCTGCGCAAAACCGATGAGAAATACGGGGTTCATCGCGGTCAAGTTGGCACTGACGATGGCAAGAAAGCAAAGGTGAAATTTGTTTGTCGTCATCACAAAATATAAAAAAGGACCGTGATTAAATCGCTTAAAGGAAGAGGGCCCTACAAACAAAAAATCACGGTCCAGGGAGCAACGGGGCAAATCTAAGAATTAAGCCGTGGCTTTATAGTCCACCTCTTCAACTTGGAGTGCTTTTTGAAAAGAAGGACGGCTACTAATGTTGGTGATCATCTTCTTAACATTGTCACCAAGTTGAATTTGCATCGGGAAAAACGAACCCCAATTGGCGTATGTTGTCAGCAGAAAATCAGCTGGTGTCGGTCTATCGCCTGCTACATAATCTGAAGTTTTCAAATGTTCATCAATAGACTTCCACAAGCCTTCAATGACCTTTGCTTGCTTGTTTAAAAGGGAAAGTTTGAGATCTTCATCTTCTATATTTTTAGCAATGAAAAATAACTTAGAATAAGCCACATGAATTGTCGCATTTGCAATCATGAGCCATTCAATAACTTTTGTACGCGCTTCACCAGTTTGAGGAAGCATTTCGCTATTATGCTTTTCAAGAATGTGCAGAATGATAGCAGCGCCTTCTCGAAGTATCAGCCCATTATCTTCAAGAACGGGCACCGTTTTAGGGGAACTGAGAGTTTCAAAGTTAGGAGTATCGGCCGCTTTGATAAGTTCAACAGGTAAGTTGAGTTCATTTAAAACTGCATGAACGCCCATAGAACAAGCTCCAGGGGAATAATATAATTTGTAAGTCATGTTTTTTCCTAATGGTTAAGTGGGAGGTAAGGGACGTTAATTAGATAGATCAGTGATCAGTTGATCCATCAGGTCAAAAGCCGAACGGTGCTTAAGTAAGCCGGTACCTTGTCCAGCATAGTGAGAGGCAAATTTCATAGTGGATGTCTTGGCTGCAGCCAGTTTAAGTGGGCTTGTGAAAAAACTTTGAATGGGAAATAGCAAGGGCA
>CAXIDO010000400.1:0-2853 GCA_964022745.1 uncultured Methyloligella sp.
CAATTTCATCTTGAACATCATCAACCAATTCTTCTTCGGCCTCTAATGCAAGTTCAACAACATTGGTTGTACCATCATTAACAATATCAGCAGCTTTACCAATAAGGTCACGAACACCAGGTGTAATCTCTGAACAAAACTGTGAAAGTTCCTCAGTTTGCTTTGTCTCAACACTTGTCTGAACCCGATTTAGAACATCAACCAATGTGTCATTTAATTGATTAACAACTTCATCGAAAGCTGAACGAACATCTGTTGGTGCATGTTCATAAGCTTTGATCGCTAGCTCTTTGTCACGAAACCCAGTAACTTCAAAATGCTCTTCATATGTCATCGGGGACCATTCCAAAACATCTTCCGCAAACCCTTCCGGATCAGCAGGCAACATTTCGATTAGCATCAACACACCACTAAAGTGGTTGAGATAATCAGTTGTTAACATGGATGTCTTGTTAATATTGGTTCCATCAAGATGAGAGCGATAATGCTCTGTCATAGAACTCTGATAATTGCGCTGAACGGCTTTTACTAAACCACTATCAGTCATTTTACTATACTCACACGTTACATAACTCAATCTACAAACGGCTCTGCGTCTTCTCATCTCAGACAAACATAGCCGATACTCAACACTGAGTGTGAAGCAGAGTGGTTTCTAATTAGTTACAGACTGAATAAAATTTTATTTAAATCGTGAGGAAAAGCACTTTTTCATCGAAAAAAGCCCAAATTTTCTTAAAATAACAAAGAAAGATACGTTAGCGGACCAATTTTATTAGATGAAACTCAGGCAATGTGCTCAAAATTTTCCATAAAATCTCATCCAGAAACAGTAAAAAATCACTTTAAATACCTAAATCCGGCAGAATTTCCGCCGTTAGACAATATCAGACCAACAGATCCAATCATGATCATTAGAGAGGTCAATGCAAACAAGAGAGAACTAGCGCTCGTTCGCTGGGGACTGATCCCTCATTGGGTAAAAAATCCGGATGATTTTAACCTCATCATCAATGCCCGCGCGGAAACATTAATGGAGAAACCCTCATTCAGAACTTCAGTGGCCCACAAAAGATGCCTTGTCCCATCTGATGGGTTCTATGAATGGTCTGGTCCTAAAGGCAACCGCACCCCCCACCACATCACCTTAGCACAGGACATATCAACATCTGCACCGGAAACTCCATTGATGGCATTTGCAGGTCTATGGGATCATTGGTTAGGAGCAGAAGGAAGCGAGTTTGAAAGTGCCGCGATTATCACAATGGCAGCCAATAACCAGATCAGCCAACTCCATAACCGAATGCCCGCCATCATCATGCCAGAAGACTTTGATGATTGGTTAGACGTTAAAAATGTAAACAGCAAAGAAGCCTTAAAACTTTTAAAACCAGCGCCAGACGGACACTTTACCATCTCAAATCTAACGCCAAAGCCCAAGAAAAAAAAGAAACCGGCCCCATCCCAAGGCGAATTGTTCTAGCACGGTTACTTTTTGCGGAAGCCTAATGGGCATCTGAAGCACCACTAAAAACTTCTCCTACCCATTCACATCATAAGCAGCCAGTGCTGCCATGTTAACAATGTCTCTATCTTTCGCACCAAGCGGCACAAGCTGAACAGATTTCTCTAACCCAACCAATAGCGGCCCGATAACCGTACCTTCAGATAGTTCTTGCAACATTTGTGTCGCAATACTTGCAGAGTGGAACGCTGGCATAATCAGAACATTCGCTGTATCAGTTAAGCGGCAAAACGGATATTGCTCCATCGCTTCAGCATTTAACGCAACCTCAGCAGACATCTCACCATCATACTCAAAATCAACACCGCGTTGATCGAGCAACTTCACAGCCTCTCTCAAACGGTTCGAGCGCTCCCCTTCAGGGTGACCAAATGTTGAATAAGCAAGCATCGCCACCCGCGGGTCCGCGCCAAGGCGACAAGAAACTTTCGCAGCCTCTTCAGCAATATCAGCTAATTCTTCAGCCGTTGGCATATCATGCACAGAAGTATCCGCCACCAACACAGCACGGCCTCTATTAAGAACAAGCGAAACGCCGATAGGGCAAGAGCCTTCTTTTGCGTCCAATACTTTTTGAATATCTTCAAAAGCGATAGACCAGTTTCGCGTCACACCCGCAACAAGCGCATCTGCATGACCGTGCGCTACCATACAAGATGCAAAGATAATCCGATCATTATTCACCATTCTCAAGCAATCACGGCGGACATAACCCTTCCGCTGCAAACGTTGATAAAGATAATCAGCATAAAGCTCATTATGCTCAGATTCCCGTGAATTTTGAATTTCAAACGCGTCACGATATTCAATTCCAGCGCGCTTAAAACCTTCCAGAATCCCTTCCTTACGACCAACAAGAACAGGATGCCCAAGCCCCATATTATAAAAAGTATTTGCCGCGCGAATAACTTGCTCTTCTTCACCCTCAGCAAAAACAACCCGGCGTGGATTTTTTTTCACTTTTTGAAAAATGCCATGCAGCCAACCCGCAACCGGGTCAAGCCGTGCTGAAAGTTTCGCAGTATAATCTTCCATATCAATAATCGGGCGTCGTGCAACGCCTGTATCCATCGCCGCACGCGCAACAGCTGGCGGCACATGGCTGATCAAACGAGGATCAAATGGCGCGGGGATAATATATTCAGGTCCATATTTCGGGCGCTGGCCACCATAAGCTGCCGCCACATCATCAGGCACATCTTCACGAGCCAAAGTCGCAAGTGCCTCAGCCGCTGCGATTTTCATTGCCTCATTAATCTCGCTCGCATGCACATCAAGCGCACCACGGAAAATATAAGGAAACCCAAGCACATTATTCGCCTGGTTCG
>CAXIDO010000401.1:0-2853 GCA_964022745.1 uncultured Methyloligella sp.
GATCTACCCCCTTCTTCTGAGGTAAGAAAATATATTTCTGCTTCAATATCTTTTGGTACTGGCAATTTTAAATTCCATTTTTAATGTCAGCATCGGGGCAAAGCTGCTGTTTTAAATTCATTCCTCATTTGCCAACAAATCAATCTCCAGCCCTTCTATTTGCGGCATGGATTGGCCGGCGATGCCTTCCAGGTCGCCGTGGAGGCCAACTGTGTTTTCGATCACTGCGTTGATTTGTTTGTCTCTCTTGGCCCACATGCGGTTCATGGCGGCTTTTTCTTTGTTGAGGTCTTCTTGCATCGATTGGAATTGTTCGCAGATGGCTTCGACGCGGTGTTTGAATTGATTGCCGGTGAGGTACTCATAAACCAATGTCATTTTGTCTTTCTGGCCGAGTTGCGCCACTTTGGCTTTGGTGATGCCCATTAGTGTTTGGCGCAGGATCAGTGCCAGGGGCAGCACATAGCGCGGTGAGCAGACATAGACCCCTTCATGGAAGTTGAAGGTTTCAACGTCTTGTGGCAGAGCGTTGGAGACGAGTATGGCGATTTCTGCGCCGGCGTTTCTTTGATCTGTTTTTAGTTTTGGGATCCAGTCATTGGACCAGTTTTTGGTTTGCTTTAACTCCCATAAAATAGAGCCTGAGGCTTGGCCCGTTTGGGTGATGACAAATTGTTGAATGTCAGCACCAGAGACACCTTTGCCGACAGGGCTGATGGTGTCATGAGGGAATTTGGCTGCGAGTTGTTCTTCTAGCTGGAGCTCTAAGGCTTCGCCTTGTAATTGCTGGGAGCCTTGGCTGGCGCGTCTTTGCAAATCTTCAATTTTCTTTTGCATTGAAGAGAGCTGCTCATCTTTTTCTTTGAGCTTGAGGGCTTGTGTCTCGCCTAGTTCAGCCTGGGCTTTTTTAAACATCTCTTCTTTTGCAGCACTGACTTGTTTTTGAACCGTGAGGTTAAGCTCGCGTTCTTTGTCTTGAAGGAGGCGTTCTTTTTCTAAAAAGAGGGCTTCTTTTTCCTGGGCGAGTTTTAACTTTTCTTCGCGTTCAGCCATGAGTTTTTTGGCTGCTTCTAACTCTTTGCTCTTGGCTTCCATTTCTAGAGCGGTTTCAGCTTTGGCTTTTTCAGTTGCTGTTGCTGTTGCAGCTTTTAAAGCGTCTTGCTCAATTTTTTGTTTTTGGGCTTCGAGCTGTTTGGCAAATTCAATTTCTTTAGCGGCTTCTTGTTTCGCAAACTCTTTGGCGCGCTCTTCAAATTCTTTTTCTTTTAGAGCGAAGGCTTTTGTTTTTTCAGCGATCAGGGGGGCGGCAATTTGATCTTCTAATTTGATTTCTGTCCCACAATTTGGGCAGGTGGTTTTCATGGTGGTGGTTGACATAATTTAACTTTGCACCCTTTTGAGCCTGATGTTTTAGAGTTGAGTTTAAATTGATATTCGTTAAAAATGTTCTTATTTTGTTCTATTTTTATGTGAGATGTTCGTCAAGGTAAAAAGACTATAAAAGAGATGAGAGCGGGATTGAAGCTGTGGTTGTGAGTTGGCTGGGTATAACTCAATTGTGAGGCAGGAAATTAACTTAAACCTGTAGCTAACTTGACTCTTTTTAGCTTTCACGCATAATCAAGCGACTTAACCTTAGATGCTGGGGCCTTGAACCCTTTCGATTTTAGGACATACAATATGTTTTTGCTTGCTTTATGTGCTGTTTCTATCAGCTTAAATTATGTGCTCTCATGCACGCTTTTTTCTTTGACAGATTTCTTTTCTTTATCATCCAAAATATCTCAATCTATAAGTTCTTTTGCATTTTTAGCTCCTCTAAATAGGGAGTACTGCTAATGCTTGTTTGTAGCTGTAATGTGATTAGTGAAGCTGAAATTGCTGGTGTTATAACTGAATTATTAGAGGAAGATTGTTGGCGGCTCATTGTTCCGGGGCAAGTTTATCATTCGATGAGTAAGCGCGGGAAGTGCTGTGGTTGTTTTCCTAGAGTTGTTGATATTATTGTTCGTGTTACTGAAGCGTATCACCGCAAGCAGGAAACCGCAGAAGCTGAAATTATTTCTTTCATAGACAGGTTGAAGAAAAAGCATGTGCAATGTGAGACAGCGCGTCTTATTGCGCGTGAACGTTTGCGTAAAGTATCTGCTGCTTAAGTTATAGGGGGGGACTGATTTCTTTCTGTCATTTTTCTATTATAGTTTACACTGCCTGAATAAATTCAAAAAAACACAAATAAATCTTCGAGGAGGAAGAGCATGAAGGGTGAAGCAAAAGTCATTGAGCGGTTGAATGAGGCTTTGTTTTTAGAGCTTGGTGCGGTTAATCAATATTGGTTGCACTATCGTTTATTGGATGACTGGGGCTATGGCTTATTAGCCAAAAAAGAGCGTGAAGAATCAATTGAAGAGATGCAGCACGCTGACAAGATTATTGAGCGGATTATTTTTCTTGAAGGCCACCCTAATTTGCAAACTGTGGCACCTTTGCAAATTGGACAAAACCTCAAAGAAGTTTTGGAAGCTGATTTAGCTGGTGAGCTTGAAGCCCGCGCTTCTTATAAGAAATCAAGAGAAGTTTGTAATGAACTTGGTGATTATGTGACAATGAAATTGTTTGAAGATCTTCTTTCAGATGAAGAAGGTCATATAGATTTTCTTGAAACTCAATTGGAGCTTTTTGAAAAATTGGGTGAAGAGAAATATGGCCAATTGAACGCACAATATGCAAATGAAGGAGAGTGATATAATTTTTTTATAAATGAAATTTATTTAGGCATAATTGTAGTTTCAAACTCTTGTATGCCTTTTTTATTTGTTTGTTTTTAAGTTTTTGGGGGATAAAATGTTTATA
>CAXIDO010000402.1:0-2846 GCA_964022745.1 uncultured Methyloligella sp.
CCAATGATCGTAAAGTTAGTGTTGGTTAGAGGAGTGCCAGTCTCATCAGAAATATAATAAACAAAAACAGACCCTGCTGCATCCTCTAGGTTAAGGGTTGCAATGACAGTTCCTTCTGCTGAATTCTCATCAACGCTATTACCTGTTGTAACAAGGTCTGGGTTAAAGGATTCTTCTTCAGGTTGAGGGGAGGTCGATCCACCAGTGTTTGTTTCAGTTTCTGTTTCAGCGGTGTTGTCTCCGTCTGATGTTCTTCCATCAGGTGTTGTTTCTTCTTCTGGTGACGTTTCTGTAGGGCCTGCTTTATCTGAGCTTTCGACTTTTTCTAAATTACCAGGAGATTGAGGAACGTCGTTTCCTGTTAGTTCTTCGGACTTTAATTCTTCTATCCGCTGTGAATTTTGTTCATCAGCTAATCTGGTTGTTGTCTGTTCGATTTCTGTTTTTTCAGATTGATCTAGATATTTGCCTTCTTTTTTGGTTGTTTGAAGGGCTACATCATCTATTTTTTCGGCTTCTTCTTCAATACCGTAATGTAGATTGGGGTTGGTAATATCTGCGCGAGATATCGTTGTATCTGTAATCTGTTCTTCAAGAGACTTATTGATTAGATTTTCATAATCACGTTGACCCTGGGCTGATGATGCTGATTGATCTTTACCTGCACTGTTAAACTCTTGTGATTTATCACCTGAGTTGTTTGTTGTATTATCTTTACTCATCACATAACCCTAAACATTACTAAGTATGCCCGCTCCTTAAACGAAAGCCGGACTTTTGTTGTATGATGGTGTTTTTTGGTTACCGGAGGGTTACTTATGTCCGTTTAAGGATGGGTTAGTGGTTTTATGGTTAAAAATATGCTAACATATTAATATAGCTATGTTTTCTTTCTTGTTTCTTTAATTGTGTCTCATTTTGAAAATTTAGATGATTTTACTCATTTTACTTACAATTTTAATCTTATTTTCCCAGAATAAGTTACTGAAATTTAAAAAAATTAAAACTTTCTAAAACAAGTGCTGTCATTCTTATTGTGCGGGATTTTCCAAGGATCCGTAAACAGTATGGCTTTTAGGCCTTAGATTTAGAGTTTTAGTTATTCAAATGGCGCGTTCGCAGACAAAAAAAGATGCTACTCAAGCTGCTCAGGCTCAAGACACTCAGGTTGTAAAAACCGGGGTGCGTGATCGTTTGTGGCCAATCAATATTAATAGATTAAAAGCTCATGGTATTCCTGGAACTGACTTATTGAAGATGCCACCCACGATTTGGGTTTCTTCAATAATTATTAACATCCTGGGTATTGGTCTCCCCATTCTTATTTTGCAGGTTTATGACCGGGTTATTCCGAACCAATCATTGAATACTTTGTTATTGTTAGCTTTAGGCTTTGTTGGAATTCTTGGGCTTGAGTTTTTATTGCGTCTTGGGCGTGCTTATACCCTTGGATGGGCAGCTACTCAGTTTCAGATGACCGTGGGACAATTGGCTATCAAGAGATTGCTTACAGCTCCTTTAGAAATTGTTGGGAAAGATAGAACGCAAACTCAACTAGATCGATTGACCTCGATTTCCCGATTGGCAGATTTTTTTGGTGGGCCAAATAGCCTTCTTATTATCGATTTGCCTTTCGTAATTATTTTGATTGCAACCATGGGATTGATTGCCGGGTATTTAGTGCTCATTCCTTTAAGTGTTTTGTTAGTTTTTGCCGGACTTACTTTGAGATATGGACGTGAGCTTGGCGAACAGTTCGAAGCACGTGAAGCGCAAGATAACCGTACGTATGATTTTGTCGCAGAGTGTTTACACGGTGTGATCACTCTCAAGGGATTTGCCATGGAGCCCTTTATGTTGCGCCGTTTTGAGCGTTTGCAGAATTCCAGGGCAATCACGAATTACCGGACCATTATGGCATCAACGAGTGCTCAATCAGTTAGTGCTATTTTGGGTAATGTGACAATTATTGCTACCGTTTCTGTTGGAGCTATTTTTGCTGTAATAAGTGACCTATCAATTGGCACGTTGGCAGCTTGTACTTTGCTTTCCGGGCGTATTATTCAACCTGTTGTGCGGTTTGCTGGTTTGTGGTCTGAATTTCAAAAATTAGAATTGGCTCTACAAGAAGCTGCAGATTTATTTCGTCTCGAGCAACGAACGACTGAATTTATTACGGATGGGCGTGAGGGGCCGCCGACTATTCAATTGATGAATGTTAGTTATCAAGAAAATAACACACCTCTTTTAGGACCCGTTAATCTAACCATTGATGGGTTTGAATGTTTTGGAATTACCGGACCTGACAATGAGGCTAAGTCACTATTTTTAAAGACTGTTACTGGCCTTCGCATGCCTCATGCTGGTGATGTAGTTTATAATAACATTAATGTGGAGCATTACCGAAATGGTAATCCAGGCTCTATTGTTATGGTTGGGCCAAAATCCAGTGTGTTTGATGGGACGATTTTGGAAAACTTCACTTTGTTTGGAACTGGCCCGACTGTTGATGAGGTTCGATGGGCGGCGCAGATGACTGGTGTTGACTATGACATTAATTGCTTGCCTCAAGGGTATGATACACCGATTGGTGATGGGGCAATGGAGAAGTTACCCCAAGGGCTCATCAGACGTATTTTATTGACGCGGGCAATTGCGATGTTACCAAAAATTCTGGTTTTAGATGAACCGCAAATGTTCTTGGATAATTCTGCGGATAAAAAGCTGGTTCAATGTCTTTCAGCTCTGCGTCACAATATGACAATTGTTATTTCGACTATGAGACCTTCTTACTTTCCGTTGGCTGATCGTTTGTACAGTTTTGAAGATGGTACAATTTCGCAAAT
>CAXIDO010000403.1:0-2831 GCA_964022745.1 uncultured Methyloligella sp.
GTCATGCTAGGGCCGTTGACATTTCTTGATGCAATATTACTAGGTATCGCACTTATTTCAGGAATGCTTGCCATGTATCGTGGCCTCACAAGAGAAGTTCTATCAATATTATCCTGGGCACTAGCTGCTGGAGCTGCCGTTGTTTTTGGCCTCTTTTACAGGCACATAGCAAATGATCTGGCCATTTCCTTAGGAATAGACAAAACAATTGCACTGGCACTTTGTCTCATCCTTCTCTTCCTCGTTATCCTTATAGTGGTACATTTCATCACATCAAAATTCTCAGATACAGTCTTAGACAGCCGCGTAGGTGCATTAGATAGAACTTTGGGCTTCATATTCGGCCTGGGCCGCGGTTTCATTCTGGTTGTTATTCTTTATTTTTTCGGCGCATTTCTTGAGCCAAAGGTAGAAAATCATCCCAAATGGGTTACAGAATCTCTATCGCTCCCTTATATAGTTGATACAGGAAATTTCATCACCAACGTCATGAAGAAAGTTATGCCGGATAAAATTGAAATTCCTGACTTAAATAGCGACACAGAACAACAAAGTTCAGTGAGTAATAATAAAAATAAGTTTGCCTAATTGCAGTCAAAGGCTTAAGGGCAACCAATAAGAAAAAACTCTCCGCTCATTTTCATGATTAAAAGAGCGGTATAAAACATCCAATGGTTTATCAAAACCAATAAATTGGCAGCAAACACAAATGTTTAAAGATATGCGCGGCTTCAAAGAATTTCAGGCTAAACTGGCCACCCCAAACCCATACGCAACGCCAACAGGCATCCCCTTCCTTGAGGAAGATCGGCTAAAAGAAGAATGCGGTGTTTTTGGTATTTTCAACCATCCGGATGCTGCAGCAATCACTGCATTAGGACTTCATGCCCTTCAACATCGCGGCCAGGAAGCAGCGGGCATTGTTTCTTTCGATGGCTCTCAATTCCAGGCTGAAAGACGCATGGGCCTTGTTGGTGACAACTTCAACAAACGCAATATTATCGAACGACTAGAGGGCAAGAACGCTGTTGGTCACGTGCGCTACTCAACAACTGGCGACACCATCATGCGCAATGTTCAGCCCTTGTTTGCAGAACACTCTTCAGGCGGCTTTGCTATTGGCCACAATGGTAACCTAACAAACGCCATTACTTTGCGAAAAGAGCTGATCAGTGATGGCGCCATTTTCCAATCAACCAGTGACACAGAAGTTCTGTTGCATCTATTGGCCCGCAGTAAAAGAGAAAGCTTCATTGATCGCTTTACAGAAGCCGTATTGCAACTCGAAGGCGCCTTCGGCATTGCATGCCTTACCAATAAAAAACTCATTGGAGTTAGAGATCCATTAGGGATCCGACCACTTCTATTAGGTCGTTTGGGTGAGAGCTGGGTTCTTGCTTCTGAAACCTGCGCTTTTGACATAGTCGGCGCGGAATATGTCCGTGAAGTTGAAAATGGTGAAATCATCATGATCACAGAGAATGGCATTGAAAGCTATCACCCTTTCACAAAACAAGACGAACGCCCCTGCATCTTTGAATATATCTATTTCGCTCGCCCAGACTCAATTGTTGGCGGCAAGAGCGTTTATGAAGTAAGAAAAAGAATGGGAGAGGAACTTGCAAAAGAATCTGCTGTTGATGCAGATGTGATCATTCCAATCCCTGACTCAGGTGTCCCCGCAGCCATTGGCTATGCATCCACCGCCAAAACACCGTTTGAGCTGGGCATTATCCGCAATCATTATGTCGGCAGAACCTTCATCGAACCATCGCAACAAATTCGCCAACTCGGTGTAAAATTAAAACACTCAGCTAATAGAGCCATGGTCGAAGGCAAACGCGTTGTCCTCATCGATGACAGTGTCGTTCGCGGCACAACTTCAGTAAAACTTGTGTCTATGATGTATGAAGCTGGCGCTAAAGAAGTTCACATGCGCATTTCAAGTCCGCCAATCACGCATCCTGATTTCTACGGCATTGATACACCGGACCAGGCTAAACTACTGGCTGCCAATTACGATATTGAAGGAATGAGAAAATATATGGGTGCCAAAACATTGGCCTTCATTTCTGTTGATGGTATCTATCGCGCCATGGGTTATGACAAACGAAACAATGAGGCACCTCAATTCACTGACCATTGCTTCACCGGTGATTATCCAACCCGTTTAACAGATAAAACTGGAGAAGAACAACCTCACCTCTCCTTATTATCAGAAGTAATCTGATTTCTCAGCCCATATAAAATTAGCAAAAACCTGTGCACACATTCCAAGTTTGTTATTAAATTCACAATCTTGACGAATTTATGCTGTTTAACAATTGAAATTATTACAAAAACTAAACTTGAGAACCGTACGAAATTTGTAAAAAACACTTAAATTAAAACCCTATAACTATCAACAGGGTAACAAACATGGGACAATTTAACAGGTCCTATCCTATCAATTTTATCTCATCAAAACCTACTAAATCAAAAACAAAGAATTATATAAAATATAATGTTTGAGGAGAACACATTATGATTTTAAACAATCTTACCAAAGGTGTCGCATTAGCGGCCCTGACGACAACAATCGGGACATTTTCAACAACTGCCCAGGCAGAGGGCTTAAATTTCGATATCTATACCGGCGAAAAAACGGGCGCTTATTACAATAAAATTTGCCCAGCCATTAAAAAAGAAGCCTCTAAAAATGGTGTTGACTTAAACTGTAAAACATCAGCTGGCTCATTAGATAACCTTGATAAAGTTCTAGATAAACCAAGTGATTTTGGCCTATCTCAATTTGATCAATTCGCGTTGAAATATAGCAATCAATCTAACCA
>CAXIDO010000404.1:0-2825 GCA_964022745.1 uncultured Methyloligella sp.
TTGCATGCTCTTTCTTATGGTCGTCATGATCATCGTGGTGGTCATGCTTTGCATGTTTTTTCTTATGGTCGTCATGATCATCGTGATGGTCATGCTTTGCATGCTTTTCTTTTTGGTCGCCATGATCATCGTGATGGTCATGCTTAGAACGCATTTTGTAAAAAGTGATCCCATCTAAATCGACAGCATTCAAAACTACATCTTTATTGCTCAAACTTTTCAGAACTTTATTCATCGGTGTTTCAAGGTTGGGACCAACCCGGACAATCAAATCAGCTTTTTTTATCGCTAATGCATCAGAAGGTTTAAGTTGAAAGTGATGAGGGCTAGATGCACCTTTAAGAAGAAGTGTTGGTTCACCAACACCTTTCATCACACCGCTAACCAGACTGTGCAGTGGTTTAATTGTTACCACAACTTTAGGGGGATAATTCTTCTCATCTGCGTGAAGAAAAGGGAATGCAGAAAACAGTGTTATAAGAAACACTGATAAGAAGGAAAGTAATTTATTAAATTTTGGATAAACCATAGGGTAAGCCCTTTGTAAAATTAATGTTACAATATTACAATTGAAAAATTGTTACAATATAACTAGAACTCATGCAATGTATTTCTCATTTTGAACAAAATTTATGGTAGGGTTATTGTGAAATTTCCGAGAACTCTTATTTGTTTAGGAATTGAGTTAAAAAGATATGTAGCCATTAAAACGGCTGGATAAGAAGGAAACTAAGATCTTGTCTTTATGTCGAGAGCAAACTGATCAAAATCAAATCTATCGATACCTAAGCTATATTGTTTTGGGAATAGTAAGCGTGATCGTAGTTCTTATGCCATCAAAAGCCACTGCTCATCCTCATGTGTTTATTGAGAGTGAAACCAAACTACTGATGAATAATACATTCGAGATTACAGGGTTTCGCCATCGTTGGAAATTTGATGAAGGTTACGCTGCATTCGCTCTGGTGGGTATGGATGTAAATAAAGATGGGAAATATTCTCAATATGAACTTGAGCCTCTGGCAAAAGAGAATATTGAAAGTTTACACCAATTTGATTTTTTTACTTACGGGAAACAAAAAAAAAGAAACCTGGAATTTAACCAGCCAATAGACACAGTGCTCACATATATAAATCAAGAGCTCGTACTAGAATTTACATTGCCTTTAAAAAAGCCGCAAAAAATTCTGGCAAACCCATTAAAGTTCGGTATTTACGACCCCGAATTTTTCATCGCTTTCCTTGAGCCAAAAAAGAAATCACCTGTTGTCTTCTCAAAAGGGACTTCACCGCAATGCATGATAGAAAAGAAAAAAGCTGGCTCGGATCAAACAGCTCTGATTGAACAAAGATTAGGGCAACCTATGGATCTTACAGATGAAGAAAATAGAGGGACTGGTGCACTCTTCGCACCAACATTTACAGTAAGTTGTCTCTCAAATTAACAATTCAATTTAAAATGAAATTTATTCACGATATGTCTGAATCTAACATTGCTTCATTAATTTTAAGCGTGCTCCTATTCATCAATTTCAGCAGTGCATCTGTAGCCACCCCGTTAGAAAACGATCCTTCACTGGAAATCCAGCTTGCAGAAAATGTTAGCAGGGAAACTGCAAATCAAGATAAAACAGGTCGCTCCTTGTTAGATTTTGGCAAAAGCTCATCTACCAAAACTAAGGACCCTGCAGGCAACAAAAAACCAAAATCAAAAAATGAAAGATCTTTGTGGTTATCGCTCACCATTTGGGTGAACCAAAAACAGGTTATCCTAAGCAAAACACTCACAAGCTATTTGCAGCAATTTAAAAAAACAAATGATTACACCTTTGCCGTGATGATGATCGGACTTAGCTTCCTCTATGGGCTAGTACATGCTGCAGGGCCAGGGCACGGCAAGGTGGTTGTCTCATCATATATCATGGCAAATAATCAAACCATGAGAAGAGGAATATTTCTCTCCTTTTTATCATCTCTAGTACAAGGAACGGTCGCGGTTTCTTTGGTCGCCATTCCAGCTTTAATTTTTAATGCCAGCGGCACAACCATTAAAAAACTAGGACTGCAATTTACTCAATTTTCTTATATTCTTATCATCTTGCTCGGCATCTATTTGTTATATTCACTGCTTTATAAAAAATGGAAAAACAATAGATCACATTCCTCTAAGAACATGAACGATCACGCTCACGGCCATGCACATAACAATGCTCACAGTCACGACAATGATCATGATCATGATGAAAATTGTGGCTGTGGCCATAGTCACATTCCAAGAGCTGAAGAGGTGCAAGGCAAGTGGGACTTAGCAAAGATCGTGTCGCTAGTTCTCTCTGTTGGTTTGCGTCCCTGTACAGGAGCACTCTATGTTCTGGCTTTAGCTCTAATCAAAGGTGTTTTCTGGATCGGAGTATTATCCGTTTATGCAATGGCCTTAGGAACGGCGATAACAATTTCACTGGTCACCATGACAGTTGTGGGCGGACGAAAATTTGCTTATTTTTCTTCAGGCAGTAATAGCCGATTGGGAAGTTATGTCTATGATGTGTGCACACTTGGCGGCGCAGTCATGATTATATTTTTTGGAACTGTGTTGCTCTCTTCTTCATTCACGCCAGTTTCCCCATTTTAACGAGTATATCAACTTCTTAGCAACCCAGTCGCGGCTAATCAAAGGTCCGTTAAGTAAGTATTTTAACTAAGTAAATTAACTAGTTAGACAAAACTAGATTGAGCAAAGTCCAAATAGCTGAGACATTCCACCTAAGGGTAAACAGGCCGTTAAAGGCTCAGTAGGGATGTAAAAATGACGCGTTGGATTGGCT
>CAXIDO010000405.1:0-2814 GCA_964022745.1 uncultured Methyloligella sp.
AACTGATGGCATGCTGATCACCAATAAAAAGGGTGATGTGCTTTATGCGAATGATGCTTATTTCCATATTTTACGCAAACCAAGAGATAAGGTTATCTCATCTGTAGAAACCTTTTTTTCCGGTGAACCGGCAATTGCTGAACCTGTTTATAGACTTTGCCAGGCAGCCACTCAATTGAGAGATTGGGAAGAAGAAGTTTTCATTCATGATGGTGATAAGACTTTAGAAAATAATATGCGCTGGGTTCGTATTTCGGTACGTCCGATTTTTGCGAAAAAGAAGCAGTTTTCAAAAAATGATAAATCAAGTGCTGATCTGAGTATTCAGGATCCGACCTCAAATGGTCGTAGTGCTGGGGATGTTGCAGGTGTTGTATGGCGCTTAACGGATATAACTTTAGAGCGTGCCCAAAGAGACATTGAATATAAAGAGCTGACCAATGCTGTTAGCCAATTTGACGCCGCTCCGCTTGGGTTTTTCACATTCAATTCTGAGGGTGAATTGAGCTATATGAACCATACGCTTTCTACGTGGCTTGGTCGATCTGATCGCATGATGGATGGGCGGTTGCTCTCAGATCTTATGCCCATGGAAGGTGTGCAGCTTTTACAACAATCTTTGGTTCCGCATGCGTCATTACGTTCAGTTCAATATTATGATTTGATCTGTGAAGATGGTTCAACATTAAGCACTATTCTTTATGGGCGACCTCATGAAATTGTTGGCAGTGATGAACCGCACTATGGCGTTTTGGCTCTTCGCGCTGAAGATGCGCCGCAATTATTTGAACCGCAACGTATGACTGAGATGCGGTTAGAGCAATTTTATCAAACAGCGCCGATCGGGATTGCCACGATTAATGGATCTGGTGATATTTCTAATGCCAATGGATCATTTAGAGTGCTCTTAGGACAGGGTGGTCAAGGTGGTCAAGCTGGGAGTGAAGTTGAACAAACTGATAACTTGTTTGAATTGATTGAGCTTTCTGCGAGCGAAGCCCTTAAGACAGCTCTAGACGGAGCAGCGGATGGTAGTGCTGTTATTTCTCCTGTTGATGTGAAGTTTAATTTAAATGGTGAGCGTAGTGGTCGCCTTTATTTGAGCCCGGCACGAGATATGGCGGAAGATGGAGCTGTTGCCATCATCTATGCTATTGATACGTCTAAACAAAGAGCGCTTGAGGAACAGTTTGCGCAAAGCCAGAAAATGCAGGCCGTTGGCCAATTAGCTGGTGGTATTGCGCATGACTTTAACAATGTTCTGACTGCGATTATTGGGTATACGGACTTGCTGATTGGTAGCCACCGCCCAACGGATCCTTCTTTTAAAGACATGATGCATATTAAGCAAAATGCGAATAGGGCTGCGCGGTTGGTGCGACAGCTTTTGGCGTTTTCGCGCCAGCAGACTTTGCGACTTGAGGTGCTCTCATTACATGATGTGATTAAAGATGTGACGGCTATGCTCTCTCGTTTGTTGGGTGAGAAAATTGAGCTGAAGGTTGAACATGGGCGTGACCTCTGGGAGGTGAAAGCTGATCATCATCAGTTTGACCAGGTGATTATCAATTTAGCCGTGAATGCTCGCGATGCTATGCTTGAGGGTATGGCGGCTAATGGCCTAAGTGATGCTGGTATTGGTAGTGGTACCTTGACCCTCAGAACTGAAAATATTGCTGAGCACCGCTCTTTAAAAGAAGAAAAACGTGGTCTGAAGCCAGGTGAGTATGTGTTGCTTGAAGTGACAGACACCGGCTGTGGTATGCCACAAGAAACGATAGATAAAATCTTTGAACCATTTTTCACAACCAAAGATATTGGTAAGGGAACCGGGCTTGGGCTCTCTATGGTTTATGGCATCGTGAAGCAAACGGATGGGTATATTTTTGTTGATAGTGCTGAAGGACAGGGCACAACTTTTAAAATTTATCTTCCACGTCATGTAGCAGATGAAGCTGAGGCCCCGGTTGATGTGCCGGTTCAGATTGAAGAGAAACCTAAAGATTTAACTGGTTCTGAAACTCTCCTTCTTGTTGAAGATGAGGAAGCGGTGAGAAGTTTTGCTGTTCGCGCACTTTCTATGCGGGGCTATAATGTTTTAGAGGCGAACTCTGGGACTGATGCTTTGGATGTTGTTGCTGCGCATGATGGGGGGATTGATTTGGTGATCTCTGATGTGATGATGCCTGAAATGGACGGGCCGACCATGCTTACTCATTTGCGAGATAGTTTGCCAGATGTAAAAGTGATCTTTATTTCTGGTTATGCTGAAGATGCGTTTGAGAAGAATTTGGGTGAAGGGGAAACTTTTACATTCTTACCCAAGCCGTTTTCATTGAAGCAATTAGCTGCCACAGTGAAAGATGTGCTCGAGGCTAACTAGAGCATTCCTCTTTAGGTAGATTCATTTGAATGCTCTAGATTCTTGTTTTAGCGTTCCTTTTTTGTGCGCTTCAGTTGCTCACTAACAACCGTACTATTCCCAAAACCGGTATCCACTTTAAGGCGGAACGCTCTAGTTAGTAAAGGCTAGCTTGCATTTGGTAATTTTTTAGGCTCTTTGATTTTATTCCGTATGCGTTTTTAATTATAGGTTATAGAGAAGGCCAAATGATTAGATCATTTGGCCTTCTCTATTTTTGTGTGTCTTATTTTGCTTTCAATTTGCGAAGCTTTTTAAGAGATGATGAGCTTGGTTTGCATTTGGTTTCATCATCTTTGGTTGTGCAATTGGCAATGAAGTTACAGCCACCTGCCTGAAGTGGTGTTGTTTCACTACAACCAGAACATTGTATGGTGCTGCAATGTTTACAG
>CAXIDO010000406.1:0-2809 GCA_964022745.1 uncultured Methyloligella sp.
CATAGGCCATGCCGGCGCTCATTGCGCCATCACCAATCACGGCGATGACATTGTGATCTTTTTCATCCAGGTCGCGCGCCACGGCCATGCCAAGGCCAGCTGAGATTGACGTTGATGAGTGGGCGGCGCCAAAGGGGTCGTATTCGCTTTCATCACGTTTGGTGAAACCGGAGAGCCCGTTTGGTTGGCGCAGGGTTCTAATTCTGTCTCTTCTTCCGGTTAGGATTTTATGCGGATAGGCTTGGTGGCCAACATCCCAGATGATTTTATCTGTTGGGGTGTTGAAGGTTTTGTGAAGGGCCACTGTTAACTCGACAACGCCAAGACCCGCGCCCAAGTGCCCGCCGGTGATTGAAACGGCTTCAATCATTTCTTCGCGAACTTCTTCAGCTAAAATTTTGAGGTCACTCTCATTGAGTGATTTCATATCATGCGGGGTTTTGATTTGATCGAGCAATGAGGGTTTCACACTATAATCCAGCAGTTAATTAATCCAGCAGTTTAATTTCTTTAACCTAGATAAGGCTTTAGGGGCTAGAGCATTTCTCTTTTTGATGAATTTAATTGAATGCTCTAGTTTCTTGTTTTAACGTTCCTTTTTTCCTAAAACCGGTATCCACTTTAAGGCGGAACGTTCTATCCCTAATATCGTCACTCTATCTCGAGTGGTGAAGTTTGGCTAGGGTTTCCCTCTGGTGAGAGGGTTAGTTTTTCAACTTTGGCTTCTGCTTTGGCTAAAAGTTTATCGCTATGGGCCCTTAAAGCTTCGCCGCGCTCGTAAATTTGGATGGATTCGGCAAGTGGCACATCGCCATGTTCCAGGCGGCCAACGATTTGTTCGAGCTCAGCTAGAGCCGTTTCGAAGCTCATTTCAGCGATATCTGCGTTATTTTCTGTTTTCGACATAGTTTATTCTTTTTTCTTTACGCTTCAGTTGCCCACAAGCAACCGCGTTATTGTTTGCGCTTTAGATTTTTTTCTTTGCTTCAGATGCCCACAAAGCATCCGCAATAAAGCAACCACGTTTTTGGTTTACGCTTTAGATTGCCCATAGGCAACTGCGTTATGTGTAGTTTTTACATTTGGCTTTATTTTGCGGCATTCATAAGATGTTGCATGTGAACACCAACTGATTTCGCCAAGCCTTCAAGGTGATACCCGCCTTCTAGGATGGAAACAACCCGTCCTTCGCATTGTTTATCAGCTATATCCATCAATTCAGCAGATATCCAGCTAAAATCTTTTTCATTCAAGTGAATGTTAGCCAAGGGATCGCTTGTGTGTGCATCAAAGCCGGCTGAGATTAACAAAATATCTGGTGAAAAATTCTTTATACTTGGAAGAATGCGCTCTTTCATGGCTTCAGCGAATTTTTCTCCGCCATCTCCAGAAGAAAGAGGGGCGTTAAAAATGTTACCTACGCCTGTTTCGTTTTTAGCGCCAGTTCCAGGGAAAAGCGGCATTTCATGAGTTGAGCCATAGAATAAATCTTTGTCCGACCAGAAAATGTCTTGTGTGCCATTGCCGTGATGGACGTCAAAATCAATGGCAGCTACACGCTCTGCGCCATGAACTTTACGTGCTTGTTCAGCTGCAATAGCGATATTGTTAAAGATACAAAAACCGCAGGCTCTTGTTGTCTCTGCATGGTGGCCCGGTGGCCGAGTGGCGACAAATGCATTTTTATGCTTGCCGGTCATGACTTGATCAACGGCGTAAGTTGCTGCACCGATTGAGTTTAATAGAGCGTCCCATGTATATTTATTCATTGATGTGTCTGGATCAATGAAGGCATGACCTTCTGTTGGGCGACTGTTTTCAATGAGGTCAATATAGTTTTGGGGATGCACGCGCGCGATTTGTTCGATACTACCGCTCTCGGCTTGTTCTCTTGTCAGGTCATTAAAAAGCTCATGACTTAAGAGTTTTTCGATGGCGCGCAAGCGATCAGGTCTTTCTGGGTGACCTGGACCATTTTCATGCTTGAGGCATGAGGGATGTG
Organism: uncultured Methyloligella sp.; assembly: GCA_964022745.1. GTDB lineage: Bacteria > Pseudomonadota > Alphaproteobacteria > Rhizobiales > HXMU1428-3 > HXMU1428-3. The sequence goes on from CAXIDO010000406.1 coordinate 2,003, forward strand.
TTAAATATAGCGTTGACATAGTTCATCTTGCCTTGAAAGCCTCACGGAGGCTAGTGTTTTTAGTGTTGTAATAGATGAATTTATGTTCAGTTGATGGGTTTTTAGCCAAAAAATCAATTATTTTTTTTCTATTTATTCTTCTTCTTTCTGTGCTTTTAAACTTTCGGGTGGCGTGTCCTCAGCCGGGACGAAAAAATCCGGGATTAAATCTTTTGTTGGGTCCACTCTATATTGATCAAAATTATCGCAGCCATGTTGGGCTAATAAAGTATCATCTATGAAAAATTGACCGGTTATCTTTGAGGAGGGCTGGGATAAGATGATGTGTGCTGCATCTGCTATGATTTCTGGTTTGCGGCACTGCTTCATGGCATCCATTCCAAAATTATTGGCAATGGCGGCTGTCGCGATGGTGGTGCGCGGCCAAAGGGCGTTCACTGCGATGTTTTGTTTTTTAACTTCGCCGGCCAGACCTAAAACAACCAAACTCATTCCGTATTTAGCCATGCTATACCCCACATGAGGAGCGAACCATTTTTTTGTTTTATTCAGGGGCGGTGAGAGCATAAGGATGTGTGGATTTTCTGCTTTTTGTAAAAAAGGAAGTGCGTGTTTGGAGACCATAAAGGTGCCGCGGGCATTGACTTGGTGCATCAAGTCAAAGCGTTTCATCTCTAAACTTTCTGTAGGCTGTAAGAAAATGGCACTGGCGTTATTAATAACAATGTCAATTCCACCAAAGTGATCAGCGCTTTTGGCTAAGGCATCTTTGACCATCTCTTCGTGCCTGATGTCCATTTCAACAGC
>CAXIDO010000407.1:0-2787 GCA_964022745.1 uncultured Methyloligella sp.
AATGTGAGGTCAAGGTGCCAGCACCAGCTTCACAACATAACTAAAACCAGAAAAGAAGGAGGTTTACTATGAAAGAATGGACAACTCCATCAGTGTCTGAAACTGAAACAGGCATGGAAGTAACTAGTTATATGCCAGCTGAACTAGACCGCGCTTAAGTGCGATCTTAGGCTAGCAGTATAAACTGTACTTAAGAGCGGTGGTGGAGAATTTTTCATCACCGTTTTTTCTTTTTAAAGATTGATATTTCTCATTGAATAGTACGCTTGCATAAGACACCTTAATCACAATAAAAATACAAAATCAAAAGCGGTTCTACTAAAGGACCAAACTTAGTATACCGCTTAAACAAAAACATTGAGCGTTCTTATGTTATCTATAAAATTAAGAACGCATTACGGGGTGAGGTTCAAAAAAACATGAAGATAAAAGTTTTAGGTTCTGGCGCAGGTGGCGGTCTTCCTCAATGGAATTGTAATGCAGTAAATTCAAAAGACGCCCGAAATGGACATGAGTTTGTAAAACCGCGTAACCAGTCTTCAATCGCAGTTTCATCGAATGAAAAAGATTGGGTTCTCCTAAACGCTTCTCCAGACATTCGCCAACAAATTTTTGATAATAAAGAACTCCACCCCCACGAAAATGGCCCCATTAGAAACAGTCCAATTCAAGCGGTGGTCCTAACAAACGGAGATGTTGATCATGTCACGGGTCTCCTTTGTTTAAGAGAAGGACACCCCTTTAATCTATATGCATCAAGCCGTGTTCTTGGAACCATTAATGCAAATACAATTTTCAATGTTTTAAATCCTGAAAAAGTCAATCGGATCGAAACACAACTGAACACCCCATTTGAAGTTATGACACCAAACGGTTCAACAGGACTTGAAATCACACCTTTTAATGTCCCGGGTAAAGTCGCGCTCTATTTAGAAGAGAAAAAGGCAGACGGAACTTTTGGTACCCAAGAAGGTGATACCATCGGCCTCTATGTCAAAGAACTCAGCTCAGGCAAAGGCTTTTATTATATCCCCGGCTGCGCCGAGGTAGATCAACCCTTAAGAGAGCGGATCACTGGCGCTGAGATGATCTTTTTTGATGGCACACTCTTCACCAATAATGAGATGCTAGACCAAGGTCTCTTGCCGAAGACAGGTGAGCGCATGGGACATATGAATATGTCGGGTGATGATGGCACCCTGAAAATTTTTGAAAATATGAATATTGATCGGAAAATTTATATCCACATCAACAATTCAAATCCGGTCCTTAGAGATAATTCAAATGAGAGAAAAGCCGTAGAAAACAAAGGCTGGGAAGTCTCTTATGATGGAATGGAGGTAACACTATGAGCGATCAATCTAAAGTTCTATCAAAAGATGAGTTAGAAGCCGCGTTGAGAAAAATAGGCGCTGAACGCTACCATAGCCTACACCCCTTTCATAAACTTCTGCATGGCGGTGAGTTAAATAAATTCCAGGTACAAGCCTGGGCTTTAAATAGATATTGTTATCAAGCTGCAATTCCCCGCAAAGACGCAGCCTTTATGGCCAGATGCACAGAACGAGAATTACGCCGCGAATGGATTCACCGCATTCAGGATCATGATGGTGACGGCGTTGAAGAAGAAGGTGGCATCGAGCGGTGGCTAGCGCTAACCACAGGTCTTGGCATCAGCCCGGAAATGGTCATCTCAACTGAAAAAGCATTACCAGCAACAAGGTTTGCTGTCGAAGCTTATGTTGATTACGTTCAAAAAGGAACAATGGTCAGAGCGGTTGCCTCTTCACTAACTGAATTATTCGCACCCAAAATTCATGAAGAACGCATTTCCGGCATGTTAGAGAATTATGATTTCATTGATGAAAGCGTCATGAAGTATTTCAGAAGACGACTAAAGCAAGCGCCAAGGGATGCAAATTTTGCTCTTAAATATGTTTTAGAGCATGCAACCACAGCCGCGTTGCAAAAGGACGCTCTGGATGCGCTTACTTTTAAATGCAATGTGTTATGGTCTCAACTCGATGCTCTATATCTGGCATACTATTCTCCAGCTATGATTCCACCAGGAGCATTTCGGGAAGAAGATGCAAATTAAGACTGAGACAAAAAATTTAGACAAAGCGACAAACGAACAATGACAAGAGAACGCTTAATAGTTGAAACAAACACAACCCCCGCTTTGCCGCGTTTCGTAAAGTTGCGCCACGACAAAGGGCGGGACCGTTGGATTATGTTAGCTCCTGAGCGTATCTTAACCCCAGACCCTATAGCAGTTGAAGTTCTCAATCTTTGCGACGGTGTCAAAACAGTCGGAGAAATTTCTGGTCACTTAGCAGAAATTTACAACGCGCCAACTGAGATTATTGAAAAAGACATCAAGACCATGTTGCAAGATTTAGCCGACAAAGGATTTTTAATATCATGATTGAAGCAGGCGATAATAATAGTGCTGACCTTTGTGCCGTAGCTCCAATGGGGCTTCTGGCTGAACTCACTCATCGCTGTCCACTTCAATGTCCCTATTGTTCCAACCCAACAGAACTCGAACGTTCAAGTGGTGAACTCTCAACTGAAGATTGGGCCCGTGTTTTTAAAGAAGCTGGTGAACTAGGCATACTACAAACTCACCTTTCTGGCGGCGAACCAACAGTTCGCAAAGATTTGGAAGAAATTCTCAAAGCCGCAGTTGATGCTGGCATTTACACAAACCTTATCACGGCCGGCGTTCTCCTCTCTCGTGAAAGATTAGAGGGTTTAGTAGATATCGGCCTTGATCATGTGCAA
>CAXIDO010000408.1:0-2784 GCA_964022745.1 uncultured Methyloligella sp.
GTCATTTTTGCCTGGCGTGAAAATTGGTGTTGTTGGTGTTAATGGCGCTGGTAAATCAACTTTTCTAAAGATTTTGGCTGGTGTTGACAAAGAGTTTACAGGTGAAGCTAAGCCGGCTGATGGCATTAAAGTTGGGTATTTAGCCCAGGAACCTGAACTTGATGATACTAAGGATGTGCGCGGGAATGTGATGGATGGCGTTGCTGAAAAGCAGGCTATTCTTGATAGGTATAATGAGCTGGCGCTTGAATATTCAGAAGAAACCGCTGATGAAATGGCGCGCTTGCAAGATGAGATTGATGCTCAAAATTTGTGGGACCTGGAGAGCCAAGTAAGCCAAGCTATGGGTGCACTTCATTGTCCTGAGGATGATGCGGATGTAAGCACACTTTCTGGTGGTGAGCGCCGCCGGGTGGCGCTTTGTAAGTTGCTTCTCTCTAAGCCTGATATGCTACTGCTTGACGAACCAACCAACCACCTTGATGCTGAAACCGTTGCCTGGTTACAGAAATATTTGCAGGACTACCCTGGCACCGTGATTATGATTACTCACGATCGTTACTTCCTTGATCAAATGACAACCTGGACTTTAGAGATCGATCGTGGACGCGGTATTCCTTATGAGGGGAACTATTCTTCATGGATCGAGCAAAAACAAAAACGCTTAGAGCAAGAAGCTCGCGAGGATGACTCGAAGAAGCGGGCACTCTCTCGTGAACTTGACTGGATCAGATCTAGCCCGAAAGCGCGTCAGGCCAAATCTAAAGCACGGATTAAATCTTATGAAGACTTGGCGAACAAAGCTGATCACGTGAAATTGGCACCTACGCAAATCTCGATTCCTGTGGGTGAGCGTCTTGGCGGTGTTGTGATTGAAGCTGAGAATCTGACCAAAGGCTTTGAGGATCGCTTATTAATTGATAACCTTTCTTTCCGTTTGCCGCCTGGTGGTATTGTTGGTGTTATCGGGCCGAACGGTGCTGGTAAGACCACAACGTTTAAAATGATTACTGGTGAAGAAGAGCCAGATGGTGGCTCGATCCGCTTAGGTGATACGGTTCAACTTGGTTATGTTGACCAATCTCGTGACACTTTAGATGACAATAAAAATGTTTGGGAAGAGATCTCAGATGGTCTTGATCAACTGATGCTTGGTAACCGAGAAGTTCCGTCGCGTGCATATGTAAGTTGGTTTAATTTCAAAAAGGGTGATCAACAAAAGAAGGTTGGTAATCTTTCTGGCGGTGAACGTAACCGGGTGCATTTGGCAAAGATGCTTAAAAAAGGCGGCAACGTGCTCCTCCTCGACGAACCAACCAACGATTTGGATGTTGAAACATTGTCTAGCCTTGAATCAGCTTTGGAAGATTTCCCTGGCTGCGCCGTTGTTATTTCTCACGATCGTTTCTTCCTTGATCGTATTGCGACACATATTATGGCCTTTGAGGGTGATAGTCATGTGGAATGGTTTGAAGGCAACTTTGCTGAATATGAAGAAGACAAAAAACGTCGCCTTGGTGAAGATTCAATCAATCCAGCTAAGATCAAATTCAAGCGCTTTGAACGTTGATTTTCTCTCACGGGCTAATACTTTTTTAGTGGCGCTTCAGGTTGCCCACAAGCAACCGTGCTGCTAAATCAGCGGGCCCTACGAGGTGCGGCGCTTGCGCCGGACGCTCTTGGCGTCATGTCTCATTGCCTGAAAAAGGCAATGCTCCTTCTTCATAATGTTAGTAATTCAAGTTTAGAGAAAGGGATGCAGTTTTGTGTTCCTTTTTTTATTTGTTAGATTGATATAAATCAGTGTTAGCTTTGTCAGATATTGTAAGAATCATAGCTAGTCTAAATTTTTAGGCTTTCATCTAATTGGTTAAATTTCATGGGGGAATTGAGATGGAATTTTTAAGTTATTTGGAAGAGATTCCACATCGCTATATTACGACTGTGCCATATGCATTACCGTTTGTTTGGGCGGGCGCGATTTTGGGGCATAGTTTTATCGCGACACCAGCGAAATATAACGCGCCAAATTTAGAGTATGCGACGGCTCAAGAAATTGGTCATGCGACTTTTACTTTGTTCTTTATATTTGAAGCTTTGTTCTTAGCGATCATCACAGGCACTATGGTTCTTTCTGAGGTTGGTCCTTATTTGTGGTTTGTGTTTGGACTTGTGCTCATCTGCTTGTTTTTGCAGCGTTATTATCTTAAGCCGATCATCTATAACAAGGTTGATGATTATGAGCATAATCGACCTTTGCCCAACACTTTCCATAGAAAGTTCTATGGTGTTCTTGAGGCGTTTAAGTTTCTCACTCTGATTGGTTTGGGTACTTTGCTTATTCGCTACTAGTAAGCTTTAAGTTTTTTCAGGAAACCATGTGATATCATCGCTCTCTTGCCAAGGGGCGTATTTCTCCATGATTGAGAGAAAAAGTTCACTCTCGATAAATTCATTGAGCCATTTGATCAAATGAGGCCACGGCTGGCTGTCAAACCAGTTGCGGTCGATGTTGGCGAATTGGCGAACAAAGGGGGCAATGGTGATGTCGGCTAATGAGCGCTCATTTCCAAAAAGAAACTTTTCGGTTGAAAGGCGGTCGTTTAATTTTAGTAAAAATTCACTGGCTTCTTTTATATGATCTTCTTTATTGTCTTCTGGGTATCTTACCGAATATTTTGTGCGATCAAGATGATGCTTAAAGGGGCCATCGTTTTCTTGGATGAGTTTTTGCATATCTTCAAGGGACTGATTTTTGGGTGAGAGTAAATTTGTTGGGTCATT
>CAXIDO010000409.1:0-2772 GCA_964022745.1 uncultured Methyloligella sp.
TACTTTCTCTCTTTTGTGTTTTTTCTTTATCAACTTTTGCTTTTGCAGAAGCACCACAGGCACAGCTCAAACAACTCCCTACGTACAAGGGTGTTAATCTCGTTGAGGAAATGCGGATTATTGAGCCCGAGCGGTATCAAAAATTAAAGCGCGTTGCTGATATTGAGAAAAATTCAGATGCTGTTCTCTGGCGCATTGATGGAACTGATGGTGCGCCCTCTTATTTATTTGGAACCATGCACACCACTGATCCTGAGGTCACCCAATTTAGCGAGCAAGCTAAAACAGCATTTACTGAAGCTAAGGCCGTTGCTGTAGAAGTTGCTAATTTAGAACCAGCGCAAATTCAATCCTATATACAGAAAAACCCGGGACAGTTTTTTTCTCTCAAAGGACCGAAATTGAATGATTACCTTAGTCAGGATGACTATAGTTATGTCATTGATTTAGCTGTGAAACAGGGCATGCCAAAAACTATGATACCTCTCCTGAAGCCTTGGTTTGCTTATATTAGCTATTTTCAAATTCCCGGCTGTGAAGCTTTTCGTATGAGCAAAGGACTTGTCTCCCTTGATCAACACATCATTAAAAAAGCTAAATTAGCTGGCAAACGACTGATTGGTTTGGAAAGTTTAAATGATCAATTTTCAGCTTTCGACGCCCTTGCCCCAAAGCATCAAGTTACACTTTTGCAAGATGGAATTTTTCAACATAAGCGGATTAATGATTTTTACTTTACAGCTATGCAACTTTATAAATCCCGGCAAATTGGCATGATGATTCCGCTCTCGATCGCCTTTGGCAAGAATGAAGAAAAAACAACAGCGGCTATGGCGGAATTTCTTGAAATCATGGTGGTTAAACGCAACAAGCAAATGTTTGAGCATTCTCTTCCTCTTGTCAAAAAAGGAGGGGCTTTCATTGCTGTGGGGGCTCTTCACATGACAGGACGCCATGGCTTGGTTGAGGCATTCCGCAGTGCCGGTTACGACGTGACGAAAATAAACTAGGATTAGACCCAACGGGCAAACCCCACTTATTATCCCAGGCTCTTAGATAAACTTTTAAGGAATTCAAAATGAGATCTTATATTTTACCTTTCACATTAATGAGTGTTTTATTTTTCAACTCTTCACTTGTTCTGGCTAAAGAGGCTCAAGATAAAACTGCAGATGCTGAGACACTGACAGCTGCTAAAAAACTCGTTGATCATTTGATTGGCAGTACTTTTATTGAGCAAATGGCTAAACAATCCTGGGGTGCAATTGCCTCTGAAGTTAAATCCAAAAACCCTAATATTGATGCCGCTCAATTAGAAAACTTTAGATTAGCTTTTCTAGATTTACAAAAACAAAATATGGATGACATTCTTGCTGATACACCGCAAATCTATGCGCGCTATTACACCAAAGAAGAGCTCACTCAACTTTATGAGTTTCAAACTTCACCTTTGGGAAAGAAAACTTTAGAAGTCACTCCTAAAATTATGGGAGAAATGATGCCTGTTATTCTTAAGAAAGTGCAGACTATTGCGCCACGCATTCAGCAATTAATGAGAGAGCGCATCAAAGAAAAAGGCTATAAGATCTAATAATTACAGCTAATTACAAGCAAAAAAGGCGCGGTTCCTTTAAGGAGCCGCGCCTTTTTTAATATATTTTATTCACACCATTTGAAGTTTCATTCTTACATATGAATGGTGCGTTTGTCTGTTGCAAGGGCTGCTTCTTTGATCGCTTCAGTGAGTGTCGGGTGAGCGTGACACGTTCTAGCTAAGTCTTCAGCTGAGCCACCAAATTCCATCAACACAGTTGCTTCACCGATCATTTCACCTGCCATTGGGCCAACGATGTGAACACCTAAAACACGGTCTGTTTTCTTATCTGCCAGAACTTTTACAAAACCATCTGTTTGATTGTTGGCTTTTGCACGCCCATTGGCCATAAACGGAAATTTACCGCTTACATAATCACGGCCTTCTTCCTTCAGTTCCTCTTCCGTTTTGCCAACAGTTGCCACTTCAGGGTATGTATAGACAACACCAGGGATCAGATTGTAATTCACATGGCCAGCTTGGCCGGCTAGGTTTTCAGCTAATGCTACGCCTTCTTCTTCAGCTTTGTGAGCTAGCATTGCTCCTTCAATGACGTCACCGATTGCAAAAATGCCTGGTACGTTTGTTTGGAACTTCTCATCCACGGAGATGCGGCCACGATTGTCTTTAGCAACACCTAAGTCTTCCAGTCCTAGACCTTCAGTAAATGGCACGCGGCCAATGGCCACAAGAACTGAATTTGTCTCAATCACTTCAGCGTCGCCGCCATCTCTTGGCTCGATTGTGACTTTGGTTTTGCCTTTGGCTGATTTTGCTTTTTCAACACCGGTTACTTTAGAGCCGAGCTTGAATTCGATGCCTTGCTTTTTCAATATTTTCTGGAACTGAGTAGCTACTTCAGTGTCCATACCTGGCAAGATACGATCGAGGAATTCGACAACTGTTACCTTGGCCCCTAAGCGGCGCCAAACTGAGCCCAGCTCAAGACCAATGACACCAGCACCTACAACAACCATATGATCTGGAACTTTGCCGAGCTCTAACGCTCCAGTAGAAGAGACAACTGTTTTCTCATCAATCTCAATGCCTGGAATTTGCGCAACATCAGACCCTGTCGCAATACAGATATTTTTTGATTTCAGGGTGGTTGTTTTACCATCATCAGCTGTCACGGTAACTTCACCAGCTTTTGAGATCTTACCCATTCCATGAAAGGC